>JAGQRA010000358.1 GCA_020425885.1 Planctomycetota bacterium
TCGGGTTCTGGGGGATCGGCAATCAGGCTCCTACCGTCGCACCGGAGACAAACGGGCCGAGCGTCCAGTCGCCGACGCCGGTGGGCGCTCGGGTCGACCACGAGACGGCTGACGAAGGCGTCGAACGGCGAGCCGTCGTCGCCGCCGCGCCGGCCCCAACGCCGACGACCGGCTCCCTGCTGGTGCGGGCGACGCACCGAGACGACGGCAGTCCCGTCCCGGAGCTGTTGATCTTCGTCTGGCGGCCGGGCGCGGATCGCCGCATCGACGTGCACCGGACGCGAACCGATGTGGCCGGCGAAGTGCGCCTCACGGATCTCCGACCCGGCCGCCTGCTCGTGTCCAACTCGCGCAATCCGTACTGCTTCGGGCGCGCCGAGATCGTCGCCGGCGAGGAGATCGAGGTCGGACTCGCGCTGCCGGTCGGCGTGACGATCACGGGCATCGTCGTCGACAGCTCCGATGTGCCGGTCGCCGGCGCCGAGGTGTGCCTGGGTGGCGGCGGCAGCCGCGAGGATGCCGAGGGCGCGGCGATCACCGGAGCCGACGGCCGCTTCGCGCTGCGCGGTTGCCAGACCGACTTCTACATCGGCGCGCGTGCGGCGGGCTACACGAGTTCGGTGATGCAATTCGTCCAGCTCGAGGAAGGTGACCAGCGGGAGCTGCGGCTGCTGCTGCCGGGCGCCGGCGGCAGCGTTGCCGGCGTGGTGCGGGGTCCCACCGGTGAGCCTGTCGCCGACGCGTTGCTGGCGATCGGCGAAGCGGCCTTCGGCCGGCAGGACACGACGACCGGCCGCGCGCTCCGCGCGCTGGTGCGCACCGACGCCGAAGGCCGCTACCGCGCCGTCGGTGTCGCGCCCGGCGAACAGGCGGTCCGTGTCCGTGCGGCGGAGTTCGCACCGTGGCAGGGAACGTGTCGGGTCGATGCCGGCCTGACGACGTCGTTCGATATCACGCTCGGCGCGGCGATGACGGTCGCCGGCACCGTCCTCGACGAGAGCGGCGCACCGGTCGGCCAGGCCACGATCACGATCGAGGGCATCGACGACTTCGGCCACCAGCGGCTCGAGAGCGGTACGGACGGCACCTTCTCGATCGGCGGCCTGCAGCCGGGCCCGGTCGAGCTGACCGCGCGCCACGAGGAAGCCGGCAAGGCCTTCCTCCGCGTGCGGGGCAATCCCGGTCAGACGGTGCGCTGCGAGCTCCGCCTCGATCGTGGCCGCGTCTTCCGCGGCCGCGTGTTCGACGAGGCCGGCAAACCCGTTGCGGGGGTCTTCGTCGAGGCGGCCGAACAGATCGTGGACGCCAACGAGGCCTGGGGAGGATTCGCCCAATCCGATGCCGAAGGGCGATTCGCGATTCCGAGCCATCCCGAGGGCGCGCAGCTGACGGTCACCGCGACAGCGGAAGGCTTCTCGCCGTTCGGCATCCGCGACGTCGAGCCGGAGCGCGGTGAGCTCGACATCCGACTGCGGGCCGCACCGCCGAAGAGCGCGTACCTCAGCGGTTCGGTGCTCATGCCCGATGGCAACCCGGCCCCCATGGCAGAGCTGTTCGCCGAGGCCAAGGCCGGCGGCACGTCGGGCACGGTGCTCGCGCAGGAGTCCGGTGAGTTCTCGATCGGACCGCTGCGGCCGGGCACCTGGAGCCTGGTGGTGCGAGTTGCCGATCAGCCGACGTTGTGGACGGGGTGGTGTGAGCTGCCGGCCGCGGGAACGGTCGACCTCGGCCAGCTCCGGCTGCCGGTCGCTGGCTCGATCCGCGTTCGCCTGCACGGCGCCGACGGACTCGAACCCACGCTGGCGGTCAGCGATCCGACGCTCTCGCACTGGACGGGTCTCGAACGCGAAGGCGATGGCCGTCGGTCCGAGCCACTCGTACCGGGGCCGCACTTCGTCCACGTCGGCGGCAACGGCGTATCGACCCGCCTCGTTGCGGTCGACGTCCGTGCGGGTGAGGTGAGCGAACTCGACATCGAGCTGCAGCGCGGCCGCCGTCAGCGCTTCGAGCTCATCGCACCGGTCCGGCTCGACGAGCGGAACTACCGCATCCTGCGCGACGGCGCGCTGGTGAGCGGGGAGTCGTTCTCGACCCGACGCCCGGGCACGCTCGACCCGAAGTTCAGCTGCTGGCTCGCGCCTGGCGACTACACCATCACGGCGACGGCGCACGGCATGTCGGGCCAGGCCCGATTCGCGGTCGGCGCCGGCGACGGCGCGCCCGTCCGCGTATTCCTGCGCTAGGTTGGCCCATGGCCGCCTGGCGCAGGTCGACCTACTGATGGATCGTGGTCGAGAGCCCCGAGGTCATCGCCGCGCCGCTGCCGGCGTTGAGCACACCCCATTGCCAATCGAGGTCGATGCTCGGCAGGCCCGTGAGGTTGTAGGTCTGCGCGGCGCTGCCGCTGGCATCGGTCATCGTCAGGATGTTGAACTGCGAGTTCACGTTGAGGAAGCAGCCGGCGAAGCCGAACGACGCCAGCGGCACCGGCAGCGTCAGTCCGTTCCAGGTCGTCGCATGCAGGCCGAAGGTCAACAGGGCGAGCGAATTCGGGTTGCCGCCGCTGAGCTCGATGGTGAAGTCACGCAGCATGGTCGGTTCGCCGCTGAAACCGATCAGCGGGATCGACGCGCCGCAGCCGTTCCCGCTCGCGAGCGGGGCCAGCGCGTAGCCGACGCCGTCGTACCAGTTGCGGTAGTAGTTGCCGACCTGCGGGTCGTCGTCGATGTAGACGTCGATCTCGCCGGCCGGACTCGCCGCGAAGATGCCGAGCGGGATCTCGTACAGGCAGCGGTTGCCTTCCCGGATCATGACCGTGCTCGTGAAGTGCCCGGCGGTCTCGTTGCCGAGGGTATCGTACTGCAGGCCGAGGCTGGTGACCGGGCTGGTGTAGGAGTCCCAGCACAGCGGCGTCGACATCGGCGAGCCGGCGCCCTTGGTGTGCCAGAGCGTGAGCGGACCGGAGGGCTGCTGGGTATCGACCTGCATCTGCAGGCGCCATTGGGCGCTGTCGCTCTGCGTCGACCACTGGTAGCCGTAGACGATGTACGGGAGGGTCGGGATCAGGCCCGAGATCCGGGTCCGGAGCATGGGGCAGTCCTCGGAGCCGGACGGCGTGTCGTTGCTCGAGATGATCGTGGTGCCGTTGGCGAACGGGCGCACCTGCCAGAAGTTGTCGTTGGCGAAGGAACCGATCGTCGGCGTGTGCGGGGTGCCGTCGGCGTGGGTGGTGTTGGTGCTGAAGTCGGCGTCGACGTAGGTGATCTGTGCGGTCGCGGTGGTCGGGAATGCGAGCGTGCTCGCGAGGAGGGGAAGGAACGCTGTGGTGCGCATGGGGGTGATTCCTGTCCGAACTGGAAATGGACGCCGCTAGCCCAACTTCCGCAGCCGGAGGAAATCTGCGGTTGTTTTCGGGCTCGGGGCGCTCGCAACCCGAGCAACGACGTGCGGCGCACTCGCGTGAGGCGATGTAGTGCCAACCAACCCTGTTGATC
>JAGQRA010000359.1 GCA_020425885.1 Planctomycetota bacterium
CGCTCGGCGAGCGGCAGAGCTCGCGCAGCACCTGCACGGTCGCGGTCAGGTCAGGGTCGATCGCAGCCGTCGCTGACGCCGTGGGCTGCGGTCGCAACACTCCCGCGAGCGTGAAATGATCGCGGTTCCAGTTCCACCACGTCTTCCAGCCAACCTCATCGAACGACATGGCGGCGCCGCGGGGCACGGAACGGGCAGGCATCGGGGTGCCCGTCGGCACGCTGGCGGGGACCGGCGAACTGCGCGTGCTGGCGCCATTGCGGCTCGTGCCGGTGCCGGTCGGACTGTTGCCGGCGCCGTCCTCGGGCTGCCACTCGGGCGGGGTCGGCGGCTCGGGCGGCGGCGGCGGCGGCGACACGGCGGCCTGCGTGTTGACGCGGGACCTGCTCGGCCCCTGGATGCGCGCGGCCTCTGCCAGCGTGAGGCCCCGCTCCGCGAGCCAGCTGGCGAGCTCCGGCACCTCAGCGAGCTCCGCCACCCAGACTCCGTTGCAGCGCTCGCGCACCGTGTCGGTGAGATCGGCGCGGCCGGTATGGTCGAGCAGGAAGGCGACCGCACATCGACGTTCACCGTCGTCGACGAACAGGGCGCGGCGGCGCGGCAGATCGTCGGAGTCGATGCCGAACCGGCCGAGCGTGCGGTACTCGTGCAGCAGATCGAGAACCTCGGCGCGACGCGCGGCGAGTGTGGGGTCGGCCGGAGCCGGCGCGGCGCGCAGCTCGCGTTCGACGTTCGCGTAGTGCGTGAGGAGATCCTCACGATGGACGCTTCCGTCGACGCCGCCCTGGGCAACGGCAGCGGCGAGCAGCAGCGGAAACACGGAACTCGTTCGGGTCACATTCATGCGTTGCGGCACGCAAGGCTCGTGCCCGGCCCGAGTGCCGGTCGCTTCCGCGGCGGCATTCACCGGCGGCGTTTCGATTCCGCAACGACAGCGAGCGAACGCCGATCGTCAGACGTTGCCGATGACTCCCTGCACGCCGTTGCTCGCGGCCAGCGACAGCGCATTGACCCCGGGCACCAGCGCCCCGCCCTGGGCGAAGATCGGCAGGCCGAGCAACGCGAGTCCGGGTGGAATCGACAGGGTGTAGGCCGGTGAGGGAATCGGTGTCAGCAGCAGCGCGACGGCCTGAGCGGAAGTGTATTGCGTGCACCCGGGCGCCGTTGGTCCGAACGCGAGGCCCGGGTTGCTGAGACCGAGCTGCATGAAGCCGAGCACGGCCGTGGCCGGCACGCCGCTGAGTTCGAGCTGCCAATCCGAACCGGCGATCGGCCGCGTCAGCCCGCTCAACGTTGGGCCATTGCAGCCCGAGCCGATCGTCGTGTTGGTCGCCGGCGTGCCGACCGCGGGCCGGTTCGTCAGGTAACGCAGCGAGAACCGCGCGTCGATCGGGACGCCGTGGATGTCGAACGTGCTGACGTAGACCCGCGCGCCGGTCACGGGCCCGCTGCCCCAGTGGTGCACGGCCGCATACGCGGTGCCGGTGCCGTACGCCGACACCTGCGCCATCGAGCTGGCGAACGGCGCCAGGTCGGGAAGGTCGACGGCGTAGAGGCCCGTCGACTGGCGATGCACGCGTTCGGCATTCGCCGGCCCCAGCGTGCCGTTGCTGTCGGTCCACATCGAGAACGGCGTGTAGCTGGCCGAGGTCGGGTCGTTGGCGTAGACGTGACCGCCGGATCCCATCCGCTCCGGGATCGGCGCCGCCACTTCGTTGTAGCTCAGCACGAACTGGGCATCCGCAGCAGCGCCGGCCGCGTCGAAGCAACGCACGTTGATCCGCAGGTCGGCGCCGTTCGCGAACCAGCCGTCGATCTTGGTGTGGCGGAACTGCGTGCCGTAGGTCGTCACCTGGACGTTGCCGCGTTCGATTCCTGCCGGGGCCAGCCCCGGCAGCGTCACCGCGTAGAGCCCGACGCCGGAGCGGACGATCGTCGGATCGGCGCGGTCGCCGTTCCACGAGTAGGTCGTCGACGGCGTGTAGCTCGCCGACGTCGGACTGCCGGCCCAGAGGTAGGCGTGGCGGTCGGCGTGCTCACCGCCGCGTTCGTAGCTGATGACGAAGGCGCCGTCATCAGCAGGCCCCCCGGTCGCGTCGAACAGCTTGACGAAGACCTCGAGGAACGCCCCGGAACGGCGCCAGAACTCGACGACGGCGGTGTGGCTGCCCCACATCGCCGTGGCGTGGACGGCGCCGTACTCGGGCAGCACCGCCGGGATCAGCACCCGGAACTCGTTGCGGGTGCCGTTGGCGCGGTAGACCGCGACGGGCAGACCGCTCGCGGTGTGGGTCAGCTCGGGCCGCGGCGTGATCGTCGTCCCCTGACCGACCGGTTCGACCGTGGCCCAGGCGACCTCGCGCGTCGGTCGATCGGTCAGGTAGTCGAGCAGGAACACGCGGTCGGCCGGCGCTCCGCCTGGGTCGTAGGTGTCGACGTAGACCCGCGTGCCGCCGCGGCCGTCGCCATCCCAGTGGTCGATCGATGCGTAGCCGCGCAGGAGATCGATTGCGCACACCATCGCCGTCGAGCTGTCCCGCGGCGCCACGTTCGGCAGATCGACGCGGTAGCGCCCCGTCGCCAGGTGGTGGATCGATTCGGCCTCGCGCGGACCGTAGGTGCCGTTGCTGTCGACCAGGCGCGTGCGGTGGATCGGGGTCGTCGTGCTGTAGAACGAGACGTGGGCGCCCGCCCCGATCTCGTCGGGAATCGGCGCCGCCTCCTCGTGGTAGCTGAGGACGAACCTGCCGTCGGCCGGCAATCCCGACATGGCGCTGCAGTCGACGTCGACGGTGACGTCGGCGCCGATCGTGCTCCATCGGTGGATGCGCGCGCGCAGCGGTGACTGACCGTAGGCACAGACCTGCACGTGACCGAACTCACCCGACGGCGATCCGCCGAGGCCGGGCATGGTCACGGTGTACTCACCAGTGCCGTTGCGCACGATCGTCACCGGCGCGCGATTGCCGTTCCAGTTGACGGCGGCCGGCGTGTAGCTGGAGCGGATCGGATCGTCGGCGAGCACGTAGGCGCTGGCCATCGTCGCCGGGCCGCCGCGGCGGTAGCGGATGACGAACGCGGCGTCGTCGGCCGGGCCGCCCGAGGCATCGAACAGCTCGACGAAGGCCTGTACGTCCAGACCCGCCGCGTTCCAGCCGTTGACGACCGCGGTGTGGTTGCCGCCGTAGGCGCAGACGTGGACGATGCCGCTGGCAGGCGCGACGCCGGGGATCGAGACGATGAACCGGTTCTGCTGCAACGGATCGCGGAAGACCCCGATCGGCTGGCCACCCGGCGTATGCATGTAGGCCGGATCGGGAACGAACGACGGCCCCATGCCTGCCGGTTCGACGAGGGCCCAGGCCACGACCTGGGCTGGTAGCAGCGCGATGGCGAACAACATCGCGACCGCGGTCCGGGTCGCGAGCGAGATCATCGAGGTGGAATGCATCGTGTCGTCCTGGGAGGTGGTGGGCCTTGCCCCGATAGCGACGACGGCGTTGGCGAGCGCACGGGGTTTTCGTCCCCCGTTGATGGGGCTGGTGAAACCCCTATGGGCGCCTCGCTTGCGGAACCGCGGAACCGAAGCGGATACCCGCGCCGCCACCTGAGTCCGTTCGACAGGGCATCGCTGTGCTGCGCGGTCTGCGCCCTCGATCTCCACCATCCCATGGGCCTGCCGGGGGTGCATCTGCGCAGCCAGTGGTACGTGATCGGCTGCACGTTGACGATGAGCGATGCGTTGCACACGGTCATCGGCATGCGGCCTTGATCGCATGGGCTGTCGTGCGGTGGCGCGGGCGAGGCTCGCGGTGGTACCGTGCGTGTCACCATGATCTCCCAATCACTTCGCCTGTCGGCGGCGGCGCTCTTCGTCGTCGTGGGCACGGGCTGCAAACTCGGTGTGCCGCCCAGGTCCGCCGATCCGGCCCTCGATGTCTCCGCCGAGGCCGTCGCCAACGCCAGGGTCGTCGTCACCTTCTTCGGCGAGGCCGATCCGTGTCAGACCACGACGAAGGTCGAGAAGATGTGCCGGCAGGCCGTCGAGTCCGGCTTCGCGACCGAGCTCGCTTCGGGCGCGCTGGTCTATCGCGTGCTCTGCAACACCCTGCCCGAGAACGATCACTTCATCGACGACTACGAGATCGGCGAGAAGGCGCTCGTCGTCGCCCGCCAGCAGGATGGCAAGGAGATCGAGTTCGTGCCCTGCCACGACATCTGGCTCACGTACGAGGATCCCGCCGACCTGGCCGCGTTCAACACCGGCGTGCAGCAGCCGATCCGTGAGTTCCTGCGGAAGAACTGAGCCGGCGGCGTCCGTCAGCGTGCACTGCCCGGCTCGTCGTCCGACAGATTCAGGTTCGGATACAGCTGCGCCGCGCACTGCGGGCAGATGCCGTGCGAGATGTGCGCTTCGGAGTGATCGCTGAGATAGCCGTCGATCGCCTGCCAGTAGCCCTCGTCGTCGCGCACCGACTTGCATCGCGCGCAGATCGGCAGGAAGCCCGACAACCGCTTCACCTGCGACAGTGCTGCCTGCAGTTCGTTGTTGATCGCGTCGACACGGCGGTGGGCACGGCGGTGGGAGAGGAACAGGCGCAGCAACACCACCGCCATCAGCATCAGGATGCCGCTCGCGACCAGGAACACGTCGCGCACGCGTCGCTCGTGGCGGATCACCTCGACGGCGGCCGCGCGCTCCCGTTCCTCACGGTAGAGCGCCAGCGCCGCCGTCGCCTCGCGTCGCGCCAGCCAGCGCTCGGTGTCGGCCGCGAGCCATGACAGCTCCTGCGCGCGCCGGTACTGACCGAGCACGGCCAGCGACTTGCTCATCGTCTGCTGCCAGTAGACGGTGATGCGCGGCACTGCCATGACCTCGTTCACGATCGCCTCGGTCGGTTCGAGCAGTGCGACGATCGCCGCCGCGGTCGCCGCGTCCGGCGGGCAGTGCCTCAGGTCGAACGGTCGCCCCATCGCGGTGGCAAGATCGATGCTCGCCATGACCAGCGGTAGCGGGGCGTCGATCTCGCGCGCGAGCGCGATC
>JAGQRA010000360.1 GCA_020425885.1 Planctomycetota bacterium
CATCGAGGCTGTCGTACGCCTCCAGGGCATCGCCAAGAACCTCACGCTCGAGCCGCAGACCCGGCACGACGTCGGTGAACTCGAGAGCTGGATCCGTGCCGACGACGTGATCACGCGCGTCGAGCAGCCCAACCCCTGGGGCCTGGCCGTGAACATCCGCGAGCGGCTGCTGCCGGCACTCGCCGAGCTGAAGCCGAAGTTGCCGGAGTGAATCCCCGACCGCATGCCATGCCGAGAGCGGCACCCCCCACCCAATCGAGCCACGAGCCATGAACCTGCAGTGTTCGGAGTGCGGTCTTCAACTGGAACACGAACCGCGGACCTCGGACCCGAGCTCGACCTCCGGTTGGGTCAGGGACTGTCCGGATTGCAGCGGCGCCATGTTCGACACGGCCGACCCCGACAGTGAAATCGCGGTGAGGGCAAGGATCACGGCCTACTGCAAGCACCTGGCGGACGGCAAGCCATCGCGGATCGTGCGCCGGAAACCGGCCAGAGCCACCGCGTCGACGGCGCCGGATCGTCCGCTGCGCCCGGCACCCGAGCTGCCGCGCGGGGCCAACGCGATCATCGGTTCCGGCGGCGACGGCGGCGACGACGCCGAAGAAGAACGGCAGACCAAGGCGCGGGCGCGGGCCGCCCTGCTCGACCAGGAGGGCCTCGACGAGGACGACTCCGACGACGAGGACTCCGGTGGCGAGCTCGTGTTGGACCCGGCAGTTGGCCGACATGCAGCGCTGCCTCCGTCGGCATCGATCGCCGCGGCCCAGCAGCGGATCCGGGAGGAGGACGAGGCCTTCGCGCGGCGGAAGACGGTGAAGAAGGCCGGCAAGATCAAGGCGTCGATCTCGCAGCAGTGGCAGGCGGAGGTGAAGCGGCACGAGAAGGAGGATCGCAAGGCCGAGAAGGCCAAGGCCAGGCAGGAGAAGCCGAGCAAAGGGCTGGCCGACTACTTCGGCTTCGACCGCAACAAGAAGGACGAGAAGAAGGAGCCGGAGGCCAAGGCCGAGAAGAGCCGCATCGAGATCGCGCAGGCCAACAAGAAGTCGGACGACAAAGCCAAGAAGTTCGGCAGCGCGCCGCTGTCCGCGCTGCAGAAGCTGGGGGTGGTAGAGAAGGGGCTGGCGAGCGGCATCGGCGAGACCATCAGCGCCGACAACGCCGGCGACGACATCGCCAGCGCCGCCGGATCGGTCGCCGCCAGCACGGCCGCGGCAGCGGAGTGCCTGGTGCAGGCGTTCCGGTCGTTCAACCTCTACCGCAAGACGCAGGAGCCGGAGCAGAGCCAGCATCTGAAGGACGCCACCAAGGCGTTGGGAGCGGCCGTCGGCAACCTGGTGACCCTGACCAGGGGCACCTTGAACATCGCCGAAGGATCGGGCGCCCTGGATGCCGGGGCGGCGGTTCCGATCCTCGGCATCGTCGCCGCCATTCCTTCCCTGTTGATCGAGATCAACGACCTGCGCTCGGCGATGACGCGGCTGGCCAAGCAGCAGAAGACCTACCGGGCCCTCGACAAGCAGCTCCGCTCCGGGGACATGTCGCAGCAGACGCTGCATACCACCGTCGGCAGCTTCATCGCCACCGACGTCGAAGCCATCGGCAAGGGCATCACCAAGGTCACGTTGAGCTTCGCCAAGATCGCCGGCCACGGCGTGACCGCGGGCGGGATCACGGGGCCGGTTGGCGTCGCGCTGGTCGCCGTCGGGGCGGCCGGCAAGCTGCTGCTGTCGGGGGTCGGGACCGTCGAGGGCTACGTCGCCGCCGGGCGGGCCAACGACCGCCGCAAGAAGCTGCAGCCCACGCTGAACGCCGCGGCAGGTTGGGCGAAGGTGTCGCGAGAGCTGCCCGAGTCCAGCGAGGTGGCCGGGCTGACCAAGGCGCTGGCGATCCTCGCGCGGGCGGAGCGGGGTTCGGCCCAGCACGGCAAGGCGCTCGATGTGGTCGGCACCTTCGCCGCCGCCGTTCGGGATCGAAACGTCGGCGCCACCAAGGTGGTCGCGTTCGCGCAGCAGCTGATCGAGCAGGTCGGACAGGAGCGGGAAGCATGGCAGCGTGCGGCGTCGACGGACGCTGGCGGGGACGTGTCGCCGGTCGACGATGCCGGGCAGTCCTCACCTCTCGAACGCAACGCCCGCAAGCTCATCAAGACCGATCCCCAGGTCGCCGCGCAGATCCTGATCGACCAGGCCAGACGCGAAGGGCAGCCCGGCGGGCCCGCCTTCCGGGTGCTCAAGTCGTTCGGCATCAAGGCCTCGCATGTCTACGGCGGCCAGCAGGGCGACGAGCTCATCGGCATCAATCGGGAGATGCGACAGAAGATCCTCCTCAAGCTCGGCGCCGATGACGGGACGGCGCAGACGCTGACCCAGACGATCAAAGGCGCGCGGGACGGCGCGCGGGACTACCTGGCATTCCCTGGCAAGCACCGGGAGCTGCAGAACTACATGCGGGCGAAGGACCTGCTCATGGTCGGCGGCAAGAAGGAGCGCGGCGTCGGCTGGCAGCTCAAGATGGATCTTCTCACCGACGACATCGAGGAGAAGAAGGCGGCGCTGCTCGAGCAGGTTCACTACCTGCTGGAGCCGAAGGTCGATGGCCGGCCGGATCCGAACGGTGAGCCCGACATCGATCTCGATCTTGCCGACAGGGTCATGGCGTTGCTCGCCCCACGCAGGTAGAGGCGGACGCGGCGCTGCAGGCTGTTCAGTTCCTGGTCGCGCCGGCCGACAGGTGCGCCGGCAGGGCGAACCGCTCGAGCATGCCGCGCAGGGCCCCCATGTCGTTGGCAACGACCTGGGCCGAGGCCGCGAGTTCGTCGGCACCGGTGGCGTTGTCCTGAGTCATGCGATCGAGCGCTTCGACGGCGGAGCTCACGGTCCGCAGGCCATCGCTGCCGCGCTGACTCGAGGTGCTGGCCTCGCCGAGGCAGCTGCCGACACTTTCGGCGGAGGACTTGATCTCGGCGAACAGCGCCGCCACTTCCTTCGCCAGTTCGACGCCTGACTCGGTGCGCTGGCTCGACTCGGTGATGAGGGAGCTCGTCTCCCTGGCCGCCGATGCGCTGCGCTGGGCCAGGTCGCGGACCTCCTCGGCGACCACCGCGAAACCCTTGCCGGCCTCGCCGGCTCGCGCCGCCTCGACCGCGGCATTGAGTGCCAGGAGGTTGGTCTGGAAGGCGATGTCGTCGATCGTCCGCATGATCCTCTCGACGGCCGACCCCGACTCCCTGATCTGATGCATGGCGGTCGCCATCCGCTCGGTGCTCGCCTGCCCCCGGGCGACCACCCGCAGCGAGTCCTCGGCGGTCGCGGCGGCATCGTTGGTCTGTCGGGTCGCGACCGAGGTCATGTCGTTGACCTCCAGCATGGAAGCGCGCACCTCCTGCAGATTGGCGGCCTGATTGGCGGCTCCGGCGGCGATCGTGTCGCTCGTCGTCTTGGCCTGGCGCGAGGATTCCTCGACCGTGACAACGCTGCGCAATACCGAGGCCACGGTCTCGGCCAGGTTCTCGACACTGCTGTCGAGCTTGCGCGCTGCGTCACCGATCTCGTCGCGGGCGGTGACATTCGCTCGGACCGTCAGGTCACCCTTGCTGAGACCGTCGGCGACGACCTGCAGACCGCTCACGGTGTTCGCCATCTGCGTGCTGATCCGAGAACCCCAGAACAGGACGAGCAGCGCGAGCGCGAGCACGAACGCTCCGGTCGTCCAGAACATCGTCGACCTGGCCGAATCGGCGGCTTCGGTCAGCAACTCCTTGGCGGCGAAGGCCTCGTCGGCTTCCTGTTCGACGAGGATCGCCCATCGATTGCTGCCGAACGTGACCGGTGCATAGGCGCCCAGCACGCGCCGGCCGGCGTAGTTGTCGTAGACGGAGATGCTCGACTTGCCACCGAGCGCCGCGGTCGCGGCCGCCGAATCGACCGTGCCCGTGGTCGGGTGTTTCCACGACTCGATCACGCTGTGCCCCTTCGGATCGCGATACGAGTCCGTGCGCATCAACCCGTCACTGCCGATGAGGTATGCCTCCCCGGTTTCGCCCAGGCCGGCGCGGCGACCGAGAACGGCGGTCAGGCGATCGAGTGGCAGCTGGAACAGCGCGA
>JAGQRA010000361.1 GCA_020425885.1 Planctomycetota bacterium
CGGCGGCGAAGTGGGCGGGGGTCGAGCCGGCAGCGCCGGGGTTGAGGTCGCCGAGCAAGGTGGTGCCGGCGACGGTGCCGTCGGTGATCCACGGTTCGCGCCCGAACCCCGGCACGTCGGCGGTGAAGACCAGCTGGTTGCCGAACACGGTCAGGTTCTCGGGCGCGGACGAACCGGTGCCGGCGTACAGGTCGATGACCAGGCGGGTGCCGCTCGGCGTGCCATCCGTGACCCACAGCTCGCGGCCGTATTGGTTGGTGGCGGCGAAGTAGGCCTGGTTGCCGATCACCACGAACTCGGTGATCGAACTGTCCGGGTTGCCGCCGACAGGCGCGAGCTGCACGTCTTGCAGCAGCGTCTGCGCGCGAAGGCTCGTCAGCGAGAGGAGGAAGAACGAGGTCGTCGCGAGCAGCGCGACGCGGGGCGATGCGGTCATTTCGGCGAGGGTGTGGAACCGGGTGTCGAACCTGGAGATGGCCGAGGATTCTCGCCGATGGGCGCGAGAGCGCCAGCCCCCGCGAGTGTCGATGCGGCGTGCCGCACCCGTTGGGAATGACCAGCTGGTGGGCAACCGGGGTCAATGACAGCACGGCCCGAGGAAGCTGCGGCTGGGGCGCGCCGGCGAAGCAAGCCCCGAGGAGGCGTCGGATCAACGGTGCCAACGGTGCCGCAACCGCGGCCCACATTCGCCCCGCCATCCGCACCGCCCGCCGGGGACTCGCTAGGATCCCGGCCACGGGCAGTCGGCATGTGGCGACACGGTCCGATCTCATCCCGGGACGAACGTTCACTCGCGTCGGGTGACGGCACCGATGGCTTCGCCATGAACAAGCGCCGACTCGTCCTCGGTTCTGTTGCCGCCGTCACGCTGCTGGTCATCGGTGCCGGAGTCGTCCAGGTGCGGGCCGACGCCGCCTGGCGACAGATGCAGGCGACGAACCGCGCCGACGCCGAACGGCGGCTCGCGGCGCCCGTGACGACGGCGCCGCTCTGGGGCGAAGAGCACGAGGGTCGGGCCTTCGCTCACTATGGCCGGGCCATCGCCATGGCGCGCGAGTTCGAGAAGGTCGACCACGACGAGATCATCGCGTTGTTGCCAGCGCGCGTGCAGCTGATCCCGGCCTCGGCCAGCGCGCTGCGCCAGCGCTGGCGCCCGGGCGCTGCTCGAGCTGCGCGCCGGCGCGCATTGCCGCGATCGCCGGTCCGATCCGCTCACGCGGACACAGGCCGAGTCGCAGATCGTCGATCTGCTCGCCTCGCGCCAACTCGTGAACATGGCCATCGTCGAGTCCCGCGCGCTGCATCAGGCGGCCGACCATCGGCAGGCCGTCGAGTGGGCGCTCGACGCCACCACGCTCGGCATCGACCTGCAGCGCGACAGCAACCTCATCCACCAGATGATCGGCACCGCGCTGGTCGCGATCGCCACCATGGAACCCTGGTCCGACGAAGCGCTGGCCAGCCTGCCGGACGAAGCCCGCAGCCTGCTCGAGGCCGGCCTGCAGCGGGCGGACTCGCAGTACCACGCCCGCGTCCAGCTCGCTGGCGAGCTGGCGTTCATGGCCGCCTACCTCGATCAGAACGTGGGGGCCGGCTTCGACCTGCCCGCGCTGCAAGGGTGGCGCTATGGCTTCTCGACGCGCTGGATGACGGCCGACGCGTGGCTGCAACTGCACCGGGCGGCCGACCGGCTGAACTCGTCGAACGAACGGTGGTCCGAGCGCAGGCGCCTGATCGAAGCCGTGGTCGGGTCGGAAGGCAACGCGGCCAATCCGGTGCTGGCGATCATGCTGCCCAACCTGGTCGCCGCGGAATGCAACCTGCGCGACACGCTCACCCAGCTGCGCATGCTGCGCCTGGCCGTGGCGCTGCACGGCGGCCGCGGCGCAACCCTCCAGGACCCGCTCGGCGACGGCCCGCTGAGCGTCACCGTCGATGGCCGGACGAGCACGATCTCGAGCGTGGGCAAACGCCACGACGCCCCGCTGACCCGCACCGTCGTCCGCGTCGACTGATGTCGTCGGACTCAGCGCGCGTCGCCGAGTTCGTAGCGCAGCCAGCGGCACTCGATCGGGCCGTTGCGGACCGGGTGCTTGCGGCTGCTGCGCAGGCGCAGCTCGCGCGTCAGCTCGGGCGCGCCGCACAGCACGTAGGCGACCGCGCCTTGGCAACGCTCGTGCAGGAACGTGCCGAGCGAGTGCCAGCTGGCATCGAGCTCTTCGGGCGAGTCCTGCAGGCGATCGCCGTAGGGCGGATTGGTGACGACCAGTTCGGGCCGCCGCGAAGGCACGTAGTCGCGGGCGTCGTAGTTGCTGAGTTCGATCGCGTGCTTCAATCCGGCCGCCGCGATCGCCTTCTGCGCGATCGACAGGGCGCCGGCATGGCGGTCGTTGCCGCACAGCCGAGGCATGTTGGCCATGCCCTTGTCGGCGCGTGCCTCGGCCTCGTCGTAGATCGCGCGCCAGGCGTCGAGGTCGACGTCCTTCCAGCGCTCGAAGGCGAAGCTGCGGCCGAGGCCCGGCGCGCGGTCGGTCGCGATCCACGCCGCCTCGACCAGGAACGTGCCCGAGCCACACATCGGATCGCAGACCGGCGCGTTCTTGTCCCAGCCGGTCAGCAGCAGCAGGCCCGCCGCGGTCGCCTCGTTGAGCGGGCTCTTGTGCTGGATCGCGCGGTAGCCGCGCTTGTGCAGCGGTTCGCCGCCGAGTTCGCGATAGAGGATCGCCTCGTCGCCGAGCAGCACCAGCTTGAGCGGCAGATCCGGGCGGTCGCGTTCGACGTCGGGGCGCCGCCCGGTGCGATCGCGCAGCTGATCGCAGATCGCGTCCTTGGTGACGAGCACCGGGAAGCGCGTGTCGTTGAAGCAGCTGTCGCGCACGGTGCCGTCGATGGCGATCGTCTGCAGGTGGGTGATGCTCTCCGACCAGTCGACGGTCTGCACCAGCGCGTAGAGATCCTCGCGGTCTTGCACGCGACCGCGCGCCAGCTCCTCCTGGACCCGGATCCCCGAGCGCAGCCACAGGCAGGCCTTGTAGGCGATCGCCTTGTCGGCCGAGAACTCGCAGGCGCCGCGGCGCACGACGACCTTCGGCGAGCCGAGGTCGCGCAGTTCCTGGGCCAGCACCTCCTCGAGGCCGAGCGTGCAGGCGGCGTAGTAGCGGGCCATGTCAGCCGTCCTGCGTCGTGCCGGGACCGGCGGCGGCGGCGAAGTCGTCGGCGAAGCACGACAACGCGCTGATCACCGGTGCGGCCGCCATCTCGATCAGCGAGCAGTTGCCCTTCTTGCGCGAGAAGTCGGCGAGCTTGCGCAGCTTGGCGTCGTAGCCGGGCCCCTTGCCGGCCTGCACGGCGGTGAGGATGTGGACGAACTGGTTGGTCTGCATGCGGCACGGCGGGCATTGGCCGCATTGTTCGCGCATGAAGAACCCGGCGATCTCGAGCACGAGCGCGACGGTGTCGGTGGCGTCGTCGACGAGGCGGACGCCGCCGCAACCGGGCGAGGAGCCGAGCGGCCGCAGCGTCTCGTAGGCGATCGCGACATCGAGGTGCTCGGCGAGCAGGAAGCCCGACGACATCGCCGGCAGGATCGCGCGCAGCGTGCCGCGGCGCAGGCCGCCGCCCTTGCCCTCGATGAGGTCGCGCCAGGTCGCGCCGAACGCCAGCTCGTGGACGCCGGGATGGTTGACGGAGTCCGGCAACGTGAACAGCAAGGTGCCCTTGCTCTCGGCGGTGCCGATCGCCGCGAACGCCTCGGCGCCGTGCCGCGCGATCCACGCCACGTGCGCCAGGGTCTCGACGTTGTTGACCGTGGTCGGCTTGCCGAACAGGCCGGCCTCGCCGGGGAACGGCGGCTTCTTGCGCGGCTTCGCCGGCACGCCCTCGATCGCGTTGAGCGCCGCGGTCTCCTCGCCGGCGACGTAGGTCACCGGACCGAACGCGAGCTCGATCGGGAACGGCAGCAGGTCCGCCGCCGCGAGCTCGGCCAGCGCCGCCGCGGCCGCCGCGCGCTGCGCGGTCATGTCCTCGATCAGGTAGAGCCAGCCCTTGCTCGCGCCGGTGGCGAGCCCGGCGAGCAGCAGGCCTTCGAGCACGGCGTGCGGGTGATGGGCGACGAGGTGGCGGTCCTTGTCGCTGCCCGGTTCGTGTTCGCCGCCGTTGGCGACGACGTGCTTCTCCGCGGCGTCGCTCGCCGCCGCGAGGCGCCACTTCTTCGCCGTCGGAAAGGCCGCGCCGCCGCGACCGCGCAGGCCCGCGGCCTCGATCTCGTCGATCAGGGTCGCTCGGTCCTCGGCGGCGCGCCAGCGGGTGAGTCCCTGATAGCCGCCGCGTTCGCGGTAATCGGCCAGGGTCTCGGGAGTCGTGGTCGAGCGATCGGGCAGCAGCAGGGGCGGGGTCACGGCGGGCGATCGTAGGTCGATGTGATCACGGTTCCATCGCGCACCTCTCCTCGACGGGATCCGGGGTGCCAGGGCAGGGGCGGCGGTAGGGGGATTGACGGCGATGGCAAGAGGTCGTCGCATTGCGGGCCTAGGAGAAACGAATGGGCCACATGAAGCACTGCGTGCGGGCCGCTGTGACGGCGGCCGTCCTGTCCTGTCCTGTCCTGAGGTGAGCTGTCGACCGGGACCGCAGAACTGCGACCCGGTGACGAGGGTCGTGCCGGCACCGCCGCCGGGCACGGTGTTCGTCGGTTCCTGGCGGCCGGCGTTTGCGCACCCCGCGCATGTCTGCAACCCGAACGCCCTGAACAGTGGGCCGTTGCCGGGGTTCAACACGGTGCATGCCTGTCTCATCCCGGTGGACCCGACGCTGCCATCGAACCCCAATGGTGGCAAGGTGCTCGTCTGGGATACGAGCAGGGTGCTGAGCTACTGCGCGTCACTGCCGGCCAATGGCGACTACGTGCAGCGCTACGCCATCGTCGATCCGCAGACGCAGACGTTCCAGCTCGGCCAGTTCCTGATTCCCAATGCCGACGCGCCACCGGCGCATACGTCGCCACCAGGGACGAATCAGAACGGATACCAGGGGCTCTTCTGCAGCGGGCACTGCTGGTTGCGCGACGGCAAGCTGCTCGTGGCGGGTGGCGACGACTGGAGCTTCCCGAACGCCCCTCCGAAGGTGGGCTACGTCGGCTCGCGACTCGTGTGCCTATTCGATCCGTGGGCGGCGACGATGAACACGCAATGGTCGGTGTTGCGGGAAACGGGGGTCGGCGGAACCCCGCCCTTCCCGCTCGTCCACCTGCAGCGGCGTCGTTGGTACCCGACCCTGGTTCGCCTCGCGGATGACCAGGACACCGGGATCATCGCGGGCGGCGTGGAACACTGGGATACCTCCTCGAACTGGTACAACGACAACCCGATCGACTACGGGCCGCGGACCTATGAGGCAATTCACACGTGGAATCCCAACGCCCTACCTGCACGACAGGAGTTCCTGGTCGACAACCGCAACGGTATCGTCATCGGTGGAACTGCTCAGCCTGGCCTGTTCAGCGGTCCGACGCCGGCGTTTCCGGCAACTGAGTCGCTGTTCTACTACCCACGACTCCATCTGACGTCGAAGCACGCACTCGGCGGCGCATCGCTCTACGGCCTGACCTGGGCCGTGGCGTTCCCGTCCGACTCGACCTGGGTGGAGCACCTCCAGGGGCAGAACATGTGGCCAGGACCGCATCCCTCGCTGCCGTTCACGCCGTACCTGCTCGAGGAACCGTCGACGGTCCTGATGCCGAACTTCGCATCCTTGTTCGAGGATGTAATCGTCTCGATCGGCGGCGAAATCGGGCTCAGCCATACCCAGGCTTCGATCACGAACGCGGTGCGACTGCTCGACACCAAGGCGATCAATCCGACCTGGACCCAAGGTCCGCCCATGTACTACCCGCGCAAGTTCCA
>JAGQRA010000362.1 GCA_020425885.1 Planctomycetota bacterium
CGCGTCGATGGCGAAAGCCGCGCCGTAGTCGATCACCGCGTCGCCGCGTTCGTCACGGAAGCGCAGCGCCGCGTGGACCGGGCCGCGATCGCGGGTCGAGCAGCCCGTGCGCACCATGCCGCGGACGACGAGATCGCCCGCTGCGGGTCGGGCATGCACGACGAAGCTCTGCTCGAGGCCCGCCCCGAGCACGTCGTAGGCTTCGGTCACCGCGCCGAAGCGATACTCGTAGCGGAAATCCGTGTGCCTGGTCGACGGCGCGGCGCCGCGGTCGAGCAGTTCGACACCACCGACGGTCACCGAGGTCGTCTGCCATGACCACGGCTGGTTGTGCGGGTAGTCGGCGCCGAGATAGGGCACGAAGGTCATGCCATCGTGGAACGAGACCTTGTAGCAGTCACCGGCGGCCCAGGTCCCATAGGCGGTGCCGAGGTCGGACGCGGCCGAATGCACCGGGACGCGCGGCAGCACGAGCCCGTTCGCGGCGCGGGTCTGGTCGCCTTGAGCAACCGACTGAGGCTGGCAGAACGCGGCGAGGACGGCACCGCAGAGGCACGGTAGGAAGCTCATGCTGGGTCCGTGTCGCAACGGAGACGATCCTGACCGCGAATCCGGTTTGCATGCGCATCGTCCCCGGCGAGAACGCTCGCAGGTCTGGAGAAAGGAAGCGGGTTCGGTACTCCAGCCCCACTACCCGATGCGATAGGCTGGCGCGGCGAGAACTGGGCACGCACACCCGCGAACGCAGGCACGGTAGATGACCTCCTCACCCCCTCCTACCTACGACCTCTTCGTCAGCTACGCGCATCTGGACAACAAGCCCCTGCCCCCCGACCAGGAGGGCTGGATCAGCCAGTTCCACGAGACGCTGAAGAAGCTGATCGAGATGCGACTCGGTCGTGAGGTCAATGTCTGGCGCGACAACAAGCTGGATGGCAACGACATCTTCGACGAGGAGATTTCCGACCGACTCGCGGGCACGGCGCTCCTGGTTTCGATCCTGACCCCGCGCTACCTGAAATCGGATTGGTGCCCGCGCGAGGTGCGCGAGTTCTGCAGCGCCGCCGCCGAACACGGTGGCATCCGGGTCGACAACAAGTCCCGGATCTTCAAGGTCATCAAGACGCCGGTCGAGGACCAGGACTCGCTGCCGCCCGAGGTCACCAAGGCCCTCGGCTACGAGTTCTTCAAGTACAAGGGCGACGCTCCGCTCGAGCTCAACCCGCGAACCACCGAGGAGGAGTACTACGAGAAGATGGCCAAGCTGGCCTGGGACGCGGTGCAGCTGCTCGAGTTGCTCGACGATGGCGACGGCGACGACGGTGGTGGCGGCACCGACACCGACACCGGCGACGGCCACGCCGAGGCCAAGGGCGCGAACCGACCCTATGCCGGCGTTGCGGTCTACCTGGCCGAGTGCACCAAGGACATGCGGACCTGGCGCGAGAAGGTCAAGACCGAGCTCGAAGCGTTCGGTTGCAGCGTGTTCCCCGATCGCGTGCTGCCGACCGGGGACGAGGGCGAGTACCGGGCCGCGGTCACCGAGGCGATGGCCTCGGCGCGCCTTGCCATCCATCTGATCGGCACCTCGCGCGGCACGGTGCCGGAGGGGCCGAGCGACGAGTCGACGATCGAGCTGCAGAACGAGATCGCCGCCGCACGATGCCGCGAGCGCCCGGGCGAGCTGCGGCGGATCCTGTGGCTGCCCGAGTCGGAGTCCGACAACGACCGCCAACGACAGTTCCTCGTTGCCCTCACCGAAGACCCCGAGGTCCAGTTCGGCGCCGATCCGATCACCGGCGACTTCGAGGAACTCAAGACCGCGTTCCACGCCGAGCTCGAAGAACTCGTCCGACCGAAGCGCACAGCGAGCGCCGGCCCGAGCGACGACAACGGCGACGGGCAGGAGGCGCGGCGGCTCTACCTGATCTGCGTCGAGCAGGATCTCGACGCCATCGGGCCGCTGTTCGAGCACCTCGACGGGCTCGGCATCACGGTCGATGTCCCGGTGTTCGAAGGCGACTCGGCGGCGGTGCGCGAGGCCAACGAGGAGATGATGAAGGCATGCGACGGCGCCATCATCTACTGGGGCGCCGGCGACGCGTTGTGGAAGAAGTCGATCGAGAGCGATCTGCAGAAGGCCAAGAGCCTTCGCGACGGCCGGCCGCTGCGGGCCCGATTCACCTACGTGGCCGCGCCCGAGAACCCGAGGAAGAAGCTGCTCGTGCGCGCCAAGGACTCGATCGACGGGATCGCGGGATTCGCGCCGGAGCAGCTCGCCGCGTTGGTCGAAGCCCTGCAGGGCACGGAGGCAGACTCGTGAGCGACACCGCCAATGCAGTCAGGAACCCGTTCCCGGGCCTGCGCCCGTTCCGCGTCGACGAGGAGCACCTGTTCTTCGGGCGTGAGCGGCAGGTCGACGCCATGGTCGACAAACTCGCCGCAACCCACTTCCTGGCGGTGGTCGGCACCTCGGGCAGCGGCAAGTCGTCGCTGGTGAACTGCGGCCTGATGCCGGCGCTGCGGCGCGGCCTGCTCGCCAAGGCCGGCACCAGATGGCGGATCGCGAAGTTCAGGCCGGGGGACGGACCGGTCAAGAAGCTGGTCGAGGCCCTGGCGTGCCCCGGCGTGCTGTTCGACGAGGACGATCCGCGGGCGGCGCGGATGAACCTCCGCCTGTTCATCGAGACCACGCTGCGCATGAGCAAGCAGGGCCTGCTCGATCTCTTCAAGCAGGCCCACCTCGACGCCGGCACCAACCTGCTGATCGTCGTCGACCAGTTCGAGGAGCTGTTCCGGTTCGGGGTCAAGCAGAGCGAGGCCATCGCGCTGGTCAATCTGCTGCTCGAGGTCGGCGCGCAGTCCGCGGCCGCGATCTACGTCGTGCTGACGATGCGGACCGACCACCTCGGCGACTGCACCAAGTTCCCGGGGCTGGCCGAGGCGGCCAATGCCGGCCAGTACCTGGTGCCGCGGCTCACGCGCCGGCAGCGTCGGGACGTGATCCAGGGTCCGATCGCGGTCGCGGACGCCGAGATCGCGCCGGTGTTGCTGACCCGCCTGGTCAACGACGTCGGCGACGATCCGGACCAGCTGTCGATCCTGCAGCATGCCCTCAACCGGACCTGGGCGCGTTGGGAAGCGGAAGGCGGCACCGGCCCGCTCGGGCTCGAGCACTACCGCTACATCGGCGAGATGTCCGAGGCGCTCGACAGGCATGCCGACCGGGCCTTCGACGAACTCGACGGTCGCCAGCAGGAGATCTGCCGGCGCCTGTTCCGCGCCCTGACCGACCTGTCCGATGGCCGCGGCGTGCGCAAGCCCACCGACTTCGACGTGCTGTGCGCGCTGACCACCACCGGCGCCGACGAACTGACGGCGGTGATCGACGTCTTCCGCAAGCCGAGTCGTTCGTTCCTGATGCCGCCGGACGGCGAGCCATTGGCCGGAGCGAAGGTCGACATCTCGCACGAGAGCCTGATGCGACTGTGGACCAAGCTCGTGAATTGGGCCAGGGAAGAGGCCGACGCGGCGCGCCAATACCGCCGGCTGGCCGAGACCGCGGGGCGGTTCTTCGAGATCCCGCCGAAGGCGGCCGAACTGCAGGACCCGGAGTTGCAGCTGGCGCTCGACTGGCGCGCCCATTGGCAACCCAACAGAACCTGGGCGAGACGCTACGCCAAGGACCCATTGGACGCGGACGCGGCCGCCGCCGAGTTCGATCGCGCCGAGGAGTTCCTCGATCTCAGCGACGCCAAGGCCAGAGCCGAAGTCGCCGCCAGACGCAGGCGGCGCTACTGGATCTTCGGTGGCATCCTCGTCGCCATCAGCGCGGTGTTCGGCGCCTTCGCCGCGACCTGGCGCGAGGCCAAGCAACGGGTCGAGACCAACTCGGACCTGATCCGCCAGGCCCGGGAATGGTCCGGGCGCGATTCGCGCCGGTCCGGCTGGCTGCTGGCCGCGGTGAAGAGCCCGATCCCACAGGACGCCAGCGACGAGTTTGCCAAGGTGTTGGAGCGGGGCCTCGCGGTCGTTCACGACGCACACCACGCACCGGTCCGCGCGCTCGCCCTGTCCGCGGACGGCGTTGTCGCATCCGGCGACGACGAAGGCGCGGTCAGGCTCTGGCGCACCGCGAACGGAACGGAGATCGCGAGTCTCGGCTCGACCGGCAGTCCGGTGCTGAGCCTCGCCTTCGCGGCCGATGGCGGCTTCGTCTACGCCGGGTTCGCGGACGGCCGCCTGCTCGCCTGCGAAATGGCCGATAAGGCCACGTTCTCGGCGCTCATGTCATCGCCGGATGCGTCAGGTGCAAGCGCGGTGACGGCACTCGCGGCCGGCGGCTCCCGGCTGGCGGTGGCTCGGGCCGATGGTCACGTGTCGATCTGGACGTGGAACGGCAGCCAGCACGAGCGTGAGGACCTGGACTTCTTCGGCGGGCAGGCGGCCCTGTGCGTGGCGCTCTCCTCCCGTGGCTCGCAGGTCGCCAGCGGCGCCGCCGACGGTCAGGTCAAGGTCTGGGACCTGGCGCGCGGTGAGTTCCTGCGACAACGGCCAGACAAGGGAGACGAGGGATCGGGCGGGAAAGGCTCGGACTGGCCACCGCATGATCTCGCCGTGGTCGCCGTTGCGTTCTCGCCGGACGACAGCTCCCTGCTCACCGCGTCCTGGGATCACCATGCCCGGGTCTGGGACCTCGAGAACGGAGCCTACGAGTCGCTGCCGAGCGAGAAGGCCCTGCTGACGGCATCGTGGAGTCCGCAAGGTGACGCCATCGTCACCGCCGGTGAAGACGACTACGCGCAGCTCTGGCGGCGCGACGCCGACAACCGCTGGACCTGCGGCACGCGACTGACCGGACACGGTGGCCCGGTCGTGGCGGCGGTGTTCCGAACCGTGACGACCGCAGACGGTCGACCATCCTTCGAGGTCGTGACGGCCTCGGAGGACGGCCGGGCACGGCGCTTCTGTTGCGTCGAACACAATGCCGTCGCCGAGGCAATCTGGTCGGTCGCCGAACACCGCGGCGCCCTGCTCGGCGTGCGCTCGAGCCACGACGGCAGCCGGTTCCTGACCCACGGTGCCGACGGCACCGTGCGGGTCTGGAGCCCACCGGCGACGACGCCGACCGGCTTCGACGCGCAGAAGGCGGCGTTCGCAGCCGGCATGGCCAACGCCGGTATGGATGAGCTGGACCCGGTCCACGCCGCCCAGCAATTGACCGAGTTGAAGGCACGCGAGCAGGTGGCGACACCCCAGGTCGCGGCTGCGCAGGGACTGTTGCGCATTCGCCGCTCGGCGTTCGAGCAGCTCATCGCCGACGTCGACGTCGCGCGGAACTCCATCGAAGCGGAGCTGGCCACGGTGCTCGGCCCGCTCGAGCAGGCCGGTCGCCAGTTCGAAGCCGGGTTGCTGCGTGAGACCATGGCGCCACTGCTTCGGATCGGAGCCGAGGCCCGACAGCACATCGGCCGCCTGGCGCTGCGATTCCGTGGAGTCTTCGACGGCAGTCATGAACCGGCCGAGGACGCCGAGACGCTGCGCACCGAGCTGCTCGAGAAGTCGAAGCAACTGACCGACGAACGCGACCAACGCGGCGACCTGGTCGAGGTTCTGCGGGCCCAGCTCCAGGCTCCGAACGACGCCCTGCCCGATCCCCTGCGGGACAAGCTCGATGATCTCCTCGGGGTCGACGGCCGGGCGGCCAGGTTGCAGAGTCCCTTGCTGCGAAGCGTCGGCGAGCAGATCAAGGCCCGCAATGACATCCCTTGGGCCTGGCTGCAACTGGCCAAGGGTGAGACCCCGGGCAAGGACTACCCGAAGACGATCCGCGACACCCTGAGGCCCAGCGATCGTGACGACCCCGCGGCACGACCGGCTGCCACTCGATCCGCCGAGGTCGACGTCGTCGAGGCCACTGTTTCCAAACTCGAGGACGCGCTGAGCGATGTCCACGCCAAGCACGAGGCGATGGGTAGGCTCGAGCTGGAGCTGCCCCTGGCCGAGGAGGGCGCCGCGAAGTTCGACCGCTATCTGCAGATGCTGGGCAAGTTCGTCTGGCTGCCACCCGACCTGACCGAGCGCATCGAGGAGAACGCCGAGTTCGAGTGTCACGCGCAGTTGATCGACGGCCTCGCCCGACTGATCCCGCGGCTGGCCAAGACCAACCCACTCGAGAATGCCAACAGGAGTTACTACCAGCGGGATGAGCCGATCGAGACCACGAGCCTCCGGGCCTGGTGGAGCCACAATGTCGATCAGCTCGCGGCGGCATGGACCACTCGGGCCGAGACGAGCATCGAACTGTGCGAGCGCAGGATCGACGAGAAGGCCGCTGCCATCAGGTCGCTGACCATGCACGCCGATCGGTTCGAGGCCCAGGAATGGGTCCGGCGCCGAGTCGAAGGCTACGCCGCCAAACGCGACAAGTTGCTCAAAGCGCTGCGCGACTCACGCTCGCAATGGCCCGGCGACGCCTGGTCACGACTCGAGCAACTGCTGACCCACCGCCTGCCCGCGCTCGATGCGGTCGAGCCCCCGTACTTCCCCACCACGTGGCCCGCGTCCGCCAGGGAGAGCTGGCCGAAGCAGTTCGGCACCGCGGCCCAGCGCGACCTGCTGCGACGGGGCGCCGATGGCTACTGGCACCTCACCGGCCACGCGGTACCGATGGTCCTCGTGGCACCCGCTGGCATGAACCCGTTCCTGATCGATGCGCACGAGATCACGGTCGAGGAGTTCATCGCCGGGCGAGTTTTCGAACAGGCCGGCCCGGCCAAGGACTACTGGGACCGTTTCGGCAGGCTTGCCTTCGCCGGCAGCGCCGACAGTGCGCTGCTCTACGGCGCATCGGCCGAGGTCGCCGAGGCCTACTGCCGCCATGCGCTGCCCGGTGGCAAGCTGCGCCTGCCGACCTCGACGGAATGGCTCGCGGCGCTGGCGATGACGGCACCCGCGACCCCGGACCTGCAGTCGATCGACCCGACCGAGCCTCCGGTCGCGGGCTGGCCGCTCTGGGACGCATCGGCGCGCGGCATCCAGGGCCTGCGCAGCGGGCTGCGGGAATGGGTGAAGGGGCCGACCGGCGCGACCGGTCTGATCGGTCTGTCGCTGTTCCGCCCCTGGTCGGACCGGCCCGAGACGGGACGCGCCCGATTCGAGATCGACGCCGACTACTTCGGCGCCGCACGTCACCTGGAGTTCTCACCGCGCAGCGAGACGCGCGAGGAGGACGCCTACGGCTTCCGCTGCGTCTACGAGCTCGAACCCTACGAGTACGTGGAGGGCCGTCGATGAGGCCGCACCGACAAGCCGCGCTGGCGTTGCTGACCTGCATCGCGCTCACCGCCTGCGCCAGCGTCGACGCCGGCGGCCACTTCATCGACGGCGGCAACGCGCTGCTGAGGATCGCCGTGCTGCCGCCGCTCGGGTTCGACCACGAGCAGGACCACCCGGGCCTGCACTTCAATCCCGGGCTGGTGGAGATCGATCCCCGGACCCACGCCTTGCTGGGCAAGGAGCCGGACGAGAAGCTCACGGCAGCGGAGGCGATGCAGCTCCTGCTGGTGATCGGGTTGCGTCGCGAGGGCGCCGCGACGTGGGTGATGGCGGCGAGTGATCAGGGCGAGGCGATGGCCCACGGCGCCGACCTCTTCATCCGGCCGGTCCTCCGACTCGAATCGACCGATCCTGCCGCCGCGGCCAAGACCTCGGCGGCAGCCCGCATCGCCGACGAGACTGCCGACTCGGCCACCGCGGCGCCGGCGACGGCCGCTACCGACGACGACGCCACCGAGACCTGCGACTTCCGCTACGACGGCGACCGCTGGATGATCATGCCGTACGTGTGGTATGCCCTGACCACCGTCGGCGGCATCTTCTTGGAGGACTCGCGCTACCTGGTGGAGTTCGATCTCCATTGCGAGATCGGCAACGCCCGTCGGTTGCAGCAGGCCTTCACGCGCGTCAACCCGAGCCTGCCGGCGATCGTCACCACCTTCTGGGGGCGCCACGACATCCTCAGCTGGAAGTTCCTCCAAGGGGTCTTCGTGCCGCCGCAGTGGACCTTCGACAACGAGCGCACGACGAGCGCGACGCTGACCGGTTACTACCTCGACGGCGTCGTCACCAACCTGACGCGGTTCTTCCGCGAGGAGTTCGAGTGGCAGGCGCAGCTGCACGGCGACGGCTCGATCGAGTTGCGCCGACCGGTGGCGACCAGGCTCACCTATCTCGTCGGCGACACGTTGCCGGTCAAGGTGAGTCGGCGGGGACCGATCCAATGGCTGAGCGCCGTGTTCGTGCCGTTCGATCCGCGCACCGAACAGTGGCCGGAAGACGAACTGGCAAAGCGTCTGCCGTCGTACCCCCCCGTCGCGTCGAGCGGGAAATCGCCGTGGCAGGCGCCGCCGACGGTCGTGCGCGAGGGACTGTTCGTCCGCATGGACGACATCCCGCTCACCGACCGAGATGGCCAGCCGCTCGCTCCGGGCACCTACGCCGTCGTGCTCAGTGCCACGGGAGACTGCGAGTTCTCACGCTCGCTGCGCATCGAGATCCGCGCGCGCTAGCCCAACTTCCGCAGCCGGAGGAAATCTGCGGTTGTTTTCGGGCTCGGGGCGCTCGCAACCCGAGCAACGACGTGCGGCGCACTCGCGTGAGGCGATGTAGTGCCAACCAACCCTGTTGATC
>JAGQRA010000363.1 GCA_020425885.1 Planctomycetota bacterium
CGATCAGCTCGTCGAAGAGCTCGGCAAGCGCGGCGTTCACATCGCCCGCCGCACCGTGACCAAGTACCGCAAGGCGCTCGGCATCGACAGCAGCACCAGGCGTCGCCACTATTAGCGGGCGAGGATGCGGCTACGGCCGCCGATGCAGGAGCTGACGCGCCGAGAGGCGCGCAGCTCAGCGGCGATTTGGCTCGGTTGCCGCGTGCAGGCCGCCTGAATCCGGCCGCACGACGGATTTCGTGAAACCGCGGCGCCATCCCGGACACAGGGAGTCGTGAACTCCTCGCGACAACCGGCGGCCACGGTGCTGCGGCTCGAGGCCGGTGAGCTACGCATCCGCGGCTGGCCGCCGGCGATGAAAGTGCCGTTCGGCATGCGCTGCCTGGGAAACGAACTACGCGGACCCGCGCGGCTGCGGGCGCGCGTGCGGTTCCAGCTCCGCTCCGCCGGCGCGACCGTCGTCGATGGCATGCGACCGATCGAGGTGACCGGTTTGGGTCCGGCCGCACCCGCCGCATCGTCCGGCATCGTCGCCACAGCGAGGTCGGCTCTGCAGCGCGGCGGCTGGCAGGGACTCGTCGCCGGGCTCGCCGAGTCGGCGGCAGTCGATCTCGTTCTCGACGTGATCGCAGCGCGGCGGCGCGCGGCCCTGGTCCTCGTCGCCGATTCCGCCGCCGAGCAGCGCTGGCTGCAGGCGACGGCAGCGTGGCCGGCCGGCGACCTCGTCGTCCGCACGGTCGGACGGGCATCGCGCGACATGCACTGGCTCGGCGCACGCCACGACATCGTCGTCGTCGACCACCCCGAACTCATGTTACAGCCGCAACTCGAACAGACGCTCGACGCCGCCGCGGCCGCGGTCCGCATCGGGTTGCCCGCCCGCGTCGACCCCCACGAAGCGCTGCATTGGTCGCGCTGGCTCGGCCCGCTCGTCGCCGCCTACGAACGCGCCGCTTCACCGCGATGCTGCGAGCTGCGCGTGCCGATGCCGGCGGCGGTGGCCGAGGTCTACGGCCGCGCCTTCCACACCTTCCTGGCCGCCTTCGACCGTTTCGCTGCGGCCAGTCCGCAGGCCGGCTTCGGCACGTTCGTACAACAGGCGCGGCGCGATCCGCTGCAACGGCCGGCATTGCGCGCCTGGCACGCGGCGCTGCGGACTGCCGCCTGGCACAGCAACAAGGCGCAGCTCATAGCCGAGCTGCTGCGACTACATCGCCGCGACCGCGTCCTCGTGTTCACGCCCGATCGGCTCACGGCCTACGAACTCGCGCGCGAGTTCCTGATCGCGCCGATCACGTCCGAGATCCCGCGGCGCGAACGCGGCGAGCTGCTGGCCGCGTTCGCCGGTGGAACGCTGCGCGCACTGGTCGGCCCGCGCCTGCTCGATCTCGGCGTCGCCGAGTGCTCGGCAGACGTCGCCATCCTGGTCGGCGGCGGCTTCGGTCGCGATCAGCGCGCGGCGCGCTGCCGCCGCGTCCGCGCCGATGGCGTCGTCTACGAACTCGTCTCAATCGACACCGTGGAGGTCGGTCGTGCCCAACGCTGGCGTGGAACCGCTGCCGCTCCGTCTGTTGGCGTTCTCGGCGGCTGATGGCGAGCTGATCCCGGCGTGGCTGTCGGCGCGCGACCGGCCGTGGCTGCGCGATCTGCTGGCCGAAGCCGAGGCGGGCGTCGGCCGACCGATCGCCGAACTGCGGCAACGCTGGGCGCGCGCCGATCCGGATCCGCGCGCCGGGCGTCGAGCTGCCATCGCCGAGCACGTGCTGCTGTCGTGGCTGCGCAAGGGCGCCGTCGGTTCGCCGATGGCGGCGGTCCGTCGCCGGCTGTTCACCGCCGTGGCCGGCGGCGCCGAACCCGATGCGGCGTTCGCGACGGTGGCGGCGACGCGCGCCGAACACGCCGCCGAGCTGCGCCGCGACCTGTTCGCGGATCTACCCGAGCAGCGACTGGTACGCTGGCCAGAACCGCCGCCCGAACCGACGTCGCTGGCACTTGCCGCCAACACGGCGCTGGTCCGCGGCATCGCCCTGCGCGCGGCGCGGGCCGAGATCCGCCTGCGCGGCGCGGCGCGGGTCATTCTGCGAACGGCCTGGCTGCTCGGCGCCGGGCTCACCGTGACGGCGCAGTCGAACGCGTTCGCGACGATCCGCTGGCGGCGGTCACAGCCGCCGCAACGTTCGGCCCGGGCGCTGGCGGCGTTGATCCCGCTGCTGCCCTGGGCGCAGCGGTTTCGCTTCGAAGCCGATTGCGAGCTCGGGAACGAACGCGGCCGGCTGGTGCTGGTCACCGGCGATCCGCTCTTGCCGGGGCCCGAACCGCGTCGCTTCGACAGCGGTCTCGAGGCCGCCTTCGCGCGCGACTTCGCCGCCGCGGCGCCGCATTGGCGCCTGCTGCGCGAG
>JAGQRA010000364.1 GCA_020425885.1 Planctomycetota bacterium
CCGGGCTTGCCCTTGAGGCGCGAGATGATCTCGTCGGAGGTGTGGTCGCGGGTCTCCCAGCCGTCGACCTCGAGGATCTTGTCGCCGCTGAGCAGACCGGCGGTGTAGGCCGGGCCGGAGTAGATCGGGCGCACGATCGAGAAGTCGTCGTCCTGGTCGAAGTTGACGAACGCGCCGATGCCGCCGTATTCGCGGTCGAGGTCGAAGAAGAACCGCTTGTACTCGTCGCTGGTGAAGAAGGTGCTGTGCGGGTCGAGCCCCATCAGCATTCCCTTGGCGGCGTATTCGAGCAGCTCCTGGTCGGTGACCTCGGCGCCGCGGACGTGGTTGAAGCGGATCCGGCTCTTGAGCTCGTCGAGCAGGCGGTAGTTGTTGTCGGTCGTCTCGGGCGTGGCGGCGCCGTGCAGGCGCTCGGCCAGCCGCGAGAGATTGTGGGCGAACTCGCGCCGTTCCTCCTCGCGTTGCAGGAACAGCTTGGCCCGGCGGCCGAAGTCGGTCGGCTCGTCCTCGATCTCGCGCAGGATCGACCAGGCCTTGCCGCCCTCGACGTTGAGGTCGGCGAGCGCCAGTGCGCCGCGCACCTGCAGCTCGCGGTCGCTGCTGCGCAGGAACAGCTCGAGCGTGCTCTTGGCGGTCTGCATGTCGGCCTCGTTGCCGATGCGCCACAGCGCGAGCGCGGCCTCGATGCGGACCAGCGGCGGCACCAGCTCGTCCTTGCAGTTGGTCTCGACCAGCTTGCGCACGTCGGGCAGCGTGAACCGCTGGAACGAAGCCGGGTCGGCACACAGCGCCATGCTCAGCGCGCGGACGCCGTCGTCACTCGAGGTGGCGAGCGGTTCGATCAGCTTGAGCAGGTCCTTGGCATAGGTCGCGTCGGGCTTGAGCGCCTTCAGGGCCACGGCGCCGGCGAGGCGGGCCTTCTCGGACTGGCCCTCGAGCGCGGCGATCAACGCGTTGCGGAACGTGTCGGTGTTCTCGGGCGCCGAGTCGAGCAGCTGATGGCCGAGTTCGAACAGCTGGTCGGTCGGGGTCGACTCGGCGGCGCCGAGCTGGGTGACCAGGGTGCGTTGCAGGTCCTGCGCCGACAGCGCCGGGCCTTGGACCATCAGCAGGCCGAGGGCCAGTCCGGCGCGGGTCAGGGGAAGTAGGGAAGGAAGGTTCAGGACTGCAGGCATCGAGTCTCCGGTGTGACGGGCGAGGTGCCCTTCGCGATCGATCCCATCGGCGGTGGGGGCCGGATGATGGGACCACGAGAGCACCTATACGTTGCCATCGGGAAGTTGCCGAACAGGTTTTGGCTCGCCCGGGCGTTCGTGGGCGGCCGGCGTTTCGGATTCAAGCCGGCCGCGCCCACGGCTACTCTGCCGCGGTGAGCGAAAGCAAGACTTCCGGCGACGGCGAGGACTCCCCGCTGTCCCACCTCGATGCGCAGGGCCGGGCGAGCATGGTCGATGTGTCGGCCAAGGCATCCAGCCGCCGCGTCGCCCGAGCCGAGGCGCTGTTCAGGCTCGAGCCGGAGGTGCGGCGACAGCTGCTGGCCGGCGAACTGCGCAAAGGTGAAGCGCTGGCGGTGGCGAGGGTAGCCGGCATCCAGGCCGCCAAGGAAACCTCGCGCCTGATCCCGCTGTGTCATCCGATCGCCCTCAGCCATGCCGCGGTCGATTTCGCCGCGGTCGCCGAGGACGGCATCCTGATCCGGACCGAGGCTGTTACCACGGGACCGACCGGCGTCGAGATGGAGGCATTGGCGGCCGCCACCGTGGCCGGGCTCACGCTCTACGACATGTGTAAGTCCGCCTGTCGCGAGGCACGGCTGGAGCAGATCCGGCTCGTCCACAAGTCGGGTGGCAAGTCGGGCACGTGGAACGCGACCGTCGAACCGACGACGGGAGACGCACTGTGACCGGCAAGCACGTCGCCATCGTCGGCGCCACCGGGGCGGTGGGACAGGACCTGCTGGCGGTGCTGGCCGCGCGCGAGTTCCCGATCGCCAGCCTGCGGTTGCTGGCGTCGGCGCGGTCGGCGGGCAGCCGATTGGACTTCGGCGGCGAGTCGATCGCGGTGCAGGCGTTGCAGGCCGACTCGTTCGCCGGCATCGACCTGGCGTTGTTCTCCGCCGGCGGCGAGACCTCGAGGCAGTTCGCACCCTTGGCGGTGGCCGCCGGGGCCGTCGTCGTCGACAACAGCTCGGCCTTCCGCATGGACCCAACGGTCCCGTTGATCGTGCCCGAGGTCAATCCGGCTGCGATCGCCGACCACCGTGGCATCATCGCCAATCCGAACTGTTCGACGATCCTGCTGGTCCTCGCCCTTGCGCCGCTGCACCGTGAGGCCTCGCTGCGTGCGGTCGTCGTCTCGAGCTACCAGGCGGCTTCGGGCGCCGGTCGTCGCGCGATGCTCGAGCTGCGCGACGGCGTGCAGCGGTCGCTGCGCGGCGAGCCCCAGGTCCACGAGGCGATGCCGCATCCGCTCGGCTTCAACGTGATCCCGCAGATCGACGTGTTCCAGCCGGACGGTTACACCCGGGAGGAGGACAAGATGCTGTACGAGACCCGCAAGATCCTCGGGTTGCCGGATCTGACGGTCGACGCGACCTGCGTGCGCGTGCCGGTCGAGCGTTGCCACAGCGAATCGGTGACCGTGCTGCTCGAACGCGCGATCGATCCCGGGCGGGCGAGGCAGTTGTTCGCCGCGGCCCCGGGCCTCGAGCTCGAGGACGAACCGGAGCAACGGCGCTACCCGATGCCGTTGCAGATGGCCGGTCGGGATCCGGTCGCCGTCGGGCGCGTGCGTCGGGCTCGCGTGCTCGCACCGGGCCTGACGTTCTGGTTGTGCGGCGATCAGCTGCGCAAGGGTGCATCGTTGAATGCCGTGCAGATCGCCGAACTGTTGTAGATCGGTGTCACCGTAGCACTGGATTCCGAGACGCCGAGCCAGTTCACTGCCGGGCTGCCACCGACCTCGGCTCGACGAGTTCTGACCGATGCCCAAGAAGCGAGTGACCAAGAAGAAGTCTGCCACGACCCGGAACCGGGCTGGCACCACGGCGCCAGCGAGCGCAGGCAAGACCGCCGGCAAGGCGAAGCAGGCGAAGTCGTCGGGGGGGGCGGCCGGCAAGGCCAAGGCCAAGGCCAGGCGCCCGGCGAATCGGGCCGCCCGGCAGGCCGACGCGCCGTTGGCCCAGCTCGAGCACCTGATCTCGATGATGGTCGAGAAGGAGGTCGTCGAGGTCGAATTCGAGCAGGCCGGCACGCGCTGGCGCGTGCGCCGCGCCGAGCCGCACGTGACCTATACCCAGGCCGCGCCGATGCCGATGGCGATGCCGCAGGGCGCCGCCATGCCGGGCATCCCGATGCCGATGGCCGCGGCCGTCGACACCGCCGAAC
>JAGQRA010000365.1 GCA_020425885.1 Planctomycetota bacterium
CGCCGGCATGCGCCGAACGGGCCCGCCGTGATCCTGCTCGGCCTGCATCCGCGTGACGCGGCGGCCGTGACCACGGCCAGCCTGCCCGACGCCGTGGCGGTGTGACATGTACCGCTACGACGATTTCGACCGTGCCCTGATCAACGAACGCGTCGGCCAGTTCCGCGACCAGGTCGCGCGCTACCTCGCGGGCGAGCTGAGCGAGGAGGAGTTCGCGCCGCTGCGCCTGCAGAACGGACTCTATCGCCAGCGTCATGCCTACATGCTGCGGGTCGCCATCCCCTACGGCACCCTGAGCGCACGCCAGCTGGCGGGTCTCGCCACCATCGCCGAGCGCTACGACCGCGGCTACGGTCACTTCACCACGCGCCAGAACGTCCAGTTCAACTGGCTGGAACTCGAGCGCGTGCCGGACCTGCTCGCCGACCTCGCGGCGCTCGACATGCACGCCATCCAGACCTCCGGCAATTGCATCCGCAACATCACCTGCGACGCTTACGCTGGGGTCGCCGCGGACGAGTACCGCGACCCGCGCCCGCTCGCCGAGCTGCTGCGCCAGTGGTCGACCCTGCACCCGGAATTCGCTTTCCTGCCGCGCAAGTTCAAGCTCGCGCTGAGCGGCGCCGCTGCCGACCGCGCCGCGCTGCAGTTCCACGATCTCGCCGTGCGTATCGTCGCCGGCGCCGACGGTGAGCCGCGTTATGCCGTCAGTGTCGGCGGCGGGCAGGGCCGTACGCCGGTCATCGCCGAGCCCCTCCACCCCGGCCTCGAGCTCGACCAGTTACTGCCCTACCTCGAAGCGATCCTGCGCGTGTACAACCTGCACGGGCGGCGCGACAACAAGTACAAGGCGCGCATCAAGATCCTCGTCCAGGCGCTCGGCCTCGAAGCGTTCCGTGCCGAGGTCGAACGCGAGTTCGCCGCCACCCCGCGCGATCGGTTCGCCCTCGTCGGCGCCGAGCTCGAGCGCATCGCGGCGGCTTTCGCGCTGCCGCCCGCGGTGTTCCACGCAAGTGCGAACACCGGCGACGTCGGGATTCAGATCGCCGACGACGCGGCGCACCGGCGCTGGCTGCGCCGTAACGTCCTGCGCCACCGCCTCGACACCCACGCCATCGTCGTCGTGACCCTCAAGCAGCCGGGCGCCGCACCGGGCGACGCGAGCGCTGACGACATGCGCCTGCTCGCCGATCTCGTCGGGCGCTACTCGGCCGGCGAGCTGCGCGTCACGCACACGCAGAACGTGGTGTTGCCGCACGTGAGACGCTGCGACCTGGCCGCGCTGTGGCAGGCGCTGGTCGCGCGCGGGCTGGCCCGGGCGAACCTCGACTGCGCGAGCGACGTCGTCGCCTGCCCCGGGCTCGACTACTGCAACCTCGCCAACGCCCGCTCGATCCCGCTCGCGCGACGCCTCGCCGCGCGTTTCGACGACGAGCGGGAAGCCGGCGACATCGGTCCGCTCGCGATCCGCATCTCGGGCTGCGTCAATGCCTGCGCCCACCACCACGCCGCCAACATCGGCATCCTCGGCGTGGAGAAGGGCGGCCGCGAGTACTACCAGCTCACCCTCGGCGGCGCTGCCGGGGACGACGCGGCGATCGGTGAGCGTCTCGGCCGTGCCGTGGAGGCCGAGACCGCGCTCGAGGCGATCGACGAACTTGTCGCCCACTACCGGCGTGAGCGCCGTCGTGGCGAGCACTTCCTCGATACCGTGCGGCGGCTCGGCGTCGACGCGTTCCGGGAGGCCTGCCGTGCCCTTGATCGTTGAGGGCCGCCTCGGCGCCGACTCCTGGCGCCGGCTCGTCGACTGGCCCGACGCTGTAGAAGATCTTGGCCACGTCATCGTGCCGGCGACGGCCCTGCCTGCCGCGATGGCTACGACGGCCTGGCCGCGGCCGCTCGGCGTCGCGCTCGAGACCCCGCCGCTGGTCGACGGCCTGCTGGACTGGTTACCGCGACTCGGGC
>JAGQRA010000366.1 GCA_020425885.1 Planctomycetota bacterium
GTCCTTCTCGGTGAGGAAGGTCTCACCCTCGCCGATCTTGGCCAGGACCTTGATCCGGCCGAGCTCGCCATCGTCCGCCGAAGGGGTCATCAGCGCGTTGTCCGCGGCGGACTTCGCCGACTGGAACATCGCACGGGCGTCCGTGGCCTTGCCGTCGGCCTCGAGCGTCAGGGCCAGCTCGAACTTCGCCCGCGCACTCCAGACCGGACCGAAGCCATCGCGGCTGGCGCGGTCGTCGAGTTCCTTCAGCGTCGTCGAGGCGCCGGCCGCATCGCCGGCCAGGCGCGACGCGCGACCGGCGAGCAGCAGGGCCTCGGGAACGCGCCAATGCGAGCCGTTCGCCTCGAGCCACTTCTTGGCCTTCTCGGCCGCGGTCTGCGCCGCGCCGCGATCGGAGCCGATGGCCGCGACGGCGGCGGTGATCTGGAAGAACTCGCAGTCGGCCTTGACCAGCGGCCGGGTGGCCTTGTTGGCCGCTTCGCCGAACATCTGCGTGGCGCTGGCGTAGTCGCCGCGGTTCATCGAGGCGCGACCGGCGATGAACTCCTCGGGCAGGTCGCCCCATGTGACCGAGAGAACCATGTGCCCCGGAATCTCGAGCTCCTCGCCACCTTTCTTGGTCGCCTTGAGACCGGCGTGCTCGAACTGGGTGATCTCGACGCCGCGGAGCTTGGCGCCGTCCTTGCGCGTGATGACGTCGGTACCCTGGGCGGCCAGAGGGGCGATGACGCAGCCGGCGAGGAACAGCAGTTGGATGGAGTGCATGATGTGGGCTCTCAGCGGTTGATCTGGAAGTAGTCGTGCAGCTTCTTGCCTTCGGGGCCGTAGCTCTTGAGCGTCTCGAAGTTGTCGGTGGACTTGGCGGTGCGATAGAACGCTTCGGCCCGGGCCTTGAAGTCGCTGTCCTTGAGGCTCGCCTGCTTGGCGAACCAGTAGCACTCCCACTGGAAGCGGTACCATTCCAGGCTGAACTTCGCGACCTCGGGACGCTCGGCCCAGGGCCGGTACTCGGTGTAGTACTTCATGTAGGCTTCGGCTGCCCGATCGAGACCTGGCTCGCGAGCGGCCTGACCGTTGCGGTCGAACTCGAACCAGCCGCCGAGGCAGCGAGCGATCTGGCGCTTGAGTTCCCATTGGCCCGGATTGGCCTTCTCGGCCTCCTGCAGCATCTTGAGGGCATCCGTGAACTTGCGTTGTTGCAGCAGCGCCTCGCCGATCCGCGGGCGCACCGTCAGGTCGAGGATGTTCCTGGTCGCCTCGCTGGCGTCCGAGCCGTACTGATCGAGCGCCTTCTGGGCGATCTCGTCGACGCGCTTCCAGTCGCCGAGCGCCTCGAAGGCCAGCATGGTGTTGACCATGACCGCGAGCTGTGGCCGCGACGAGTTCGACATGTAGTCGAGGCCCAGCGCGCCGATCTTCGCGCGCAGCCGATCGATCTCCGTGCTCGCGGCCTTCTCGGCGTCGGCATTGTCCTTCGCGATGGCGTCGTTGAGTTCGCGCTCGAACGACTTCACCTGGTTGGAGTACTCGACGAAGATCTCGGTCGCCAGGCGCGCCGCGCGCGGCGGATCCTTCTGCTTGAGTTCGGCATAGGCCTGCTCGGCGCGGTCCATCTCGCCGATGTCACTGTGCAGGCGGCCGACGAATTCGATCGCGATCGGCGCGTTGTCGTCGCCGCCGTGGTTGGTGATGAACTCGCGCAGCTTCTGGATCGCCTCGGGGTACATCGTCGGCGTCTTCTCCTTGCCGAGCTGCTCGTTGCCGCGCGCCTGCCAGTAGGCCATCTGGGCCAGCAGGAAGTCGGCCTCGGTCGTGGCGCCATCGCGGACCTGCTGCTTGCCCGAATCGCGGCTGTCGATCGGGTTCTGGCCGCGGTACTGGGCGTAGGTGGCGAGGGTGCCGCGGGCGTTGTCGAAGTCGCCCGACATCGCGTAGGCCTTGGCGATACGGACCTTGCATAGCTCGAAGAACATGAAGTCCGGCGGCACCTCGGCGTACTTCTGGATCGCGCGCGCGTAGTCCTTGTCGTTGTAGGCCTGGTTGGCCTCCTTGTAGAAGATCTTGCCGGCACCCGCGATGCTGAACTCGGCGACGAAGGGCAGGTAGGTGTCGCAGATCGCGGCGAACGCGGGATCGTCCTTGGACTGGCGCTTCAGCCTGCCGATGGCCTGATCGAGTGTGTCGGCGGCATCACCGGCCTGGTCCTTCTGGTCGTTGCCGTGGCGCTGCAGGCCGATGCCGAGGGCGAGCACGGCTTCGAGGTAGCGGTCGGTGATCGCGAACGCGGTGCCGAGCATGTGCCAGGCTTCGAGACCGTGCTGACTGGCCTCCTGGTTGCCCATCGCGGCGATGGCGCGGCGTAGGCCCTTGATCGCCGACTCGTAGTTCTTCTCCTGGAACTCGCCCTTGGCGATCTCGAACAGCAGGGCGCCCGAGACGTGGCTTTCGTGACCGGCCAGGATGTCGCGCAGCGCGGCTTTGGCCTTGATGCCGACGTAGTCGCGCGGGTGCTTGTCGTTGATCCGCTGGACCATCGTCAACGCATCCGCGACCTTCGAGCTGTCGCCGGACTCGGCATTGAACCGGGCCTCGGCGAGCAACATGAGATGACCCCACCGCGGGCTGACGACGTCGAACAGCGGCACGCCGGGTTCGCCGAACTTCGCCATCTTCTCCCTGAACTCGGTGAACAGGGAGCCGGTGTTCGGATCGCCCTGGCGCATCATGGTCTCGCCGGCGCGGACGAACACCTCCTGGACCATCTCGAACAGCAGCGCCTGCACGTTGCCGGGCAGGCCGAGTTCATCGGCATCCGTGAGCGAGGAGGAGATCTGGTCGATCGTGGCGCGATAGGTGTCGACCGCGGTGCCGACGTCACCGTTGACCTCGCTGCACTGGGCGATCTCGAACAGGCCGCGCAGGCCGATCGCCGTCTCCTCGCCGAAGTCGAGGACGAGCTCGGTCAGTTCCTCGATGGCGCGATCGACGAGGACGCCGCGGTCGGCCTTGACGGCGCGGCCTTGCTCACGCATGAGCACACCGGTACGCATCCAGAACAAGCCGAACTCGATGTCCTTCTCCGGATCCTTGCGCTGCGGCTCGAGCGCCTCGCGGACCTTCTTGCAGGCATCGATGCCGGCGCGGTAGACCGCCGCGGCCTCGTCCTCGAGGTCCTTGACGGCGTCCGGGTTGGTCTCGCGGGCAAGCTCGAGTTCCTCGATCAGGAACTGCCCGAACTCCTGTGACGCATCGGCGAGCGTGGACCGCGCCTGCACCAGCACCTTGGCATCGCTCGAGCGATCGATCAACTCCTTCGACTTCTCGATGGCCTCCTTGTAGAGGGTCCGCTGCACCGATCGATCGCCGCGGGCCTTGGCGCCGTGAAACGAGATCTGCACGCTGAGCTGAGCGATACGGTCTTGATCACCGGCACCGCGGTGTTCGACCGCCAGTCGTTCGACCTCTTCCTTGGCGAGCTCGATGAACTTCATCTTCTCGGCGAGGGCGCGGACGAAGTCGAGTTCGCGATCGAGTGAATCCTGTGCGATCAGGACAGGAGAGAAACCGAACAGGGCCACTAGCAGGGCCGATCGATAACCGGTCACGGGCAGACTCCGGGGATGCTATGACAGCCGTTGTCGAGCATGCGTGGTCACGGAAACTGCTCCGAAACCACGAGTTGGGGCGATGCGGCGCTCGGTCGAGGGGCACCGGGTCCGGGCGCTCGCAGAGGGGAACGAAGGACTATAGCGATTCGTTCACTGGTTCCAACCTGGAACGCGGCTTCCCCGGTGCGAACGGACGGATCGCCGACCTCGATGATCACGGGCTTGCGCCTTCCCCAGCCCTCGCGGCTCTGCCGATCGGGCACCGGCCACTGGTCCAATGCAAACGGCCGTCCCCACACCTGGCGGGGACGGCCGTCGATTCTGAAGGAGGCGCCGCAGCGGCGCTGGATGCTCGGGCTTTCTCGTCAACGCCGTGCCGCGTTGCGCTGCCCGAGATGGTGCGCGACTCAGTGCTGACTGACGACGGTGCCGTCCGGCATGGTCACGCTGCGGGGCTCGTGCTCGTCCATGAGGATGATCTTGGCCCGGATCAGGATCAGGATCTTCCGATTCTGGACCGAGGTGCCGTTGCGGCTGAAAAGCCAGCTCAGGCCCGGCAGGCTGCCGAAGAAGGGCACCGTCGAGCGCAGGTTCTGCTTCTCGACCAACCGCATGCCGCCCAGCATCATCGTGCCACCATCGGGCATCGTGACCGTGGTGCGAACGCGCTGCAGGTTGACTTCGGGCAGCTGGATCGAGATCGGCTGGCCGACGCCGAGCGTCGTCGTGAAGGTCGGGATCGGCAGGCGCAGCGTCATCACGGTCGGACGCAGTTCCATCGTGATGAAGCGCAGATCGCTGTCCACGACCGGGCGGACATCGAGGGCGACGCCGTCGTGCACGGTGCCGATGACCGGGTTGGCGACGGCCGCCGCCTGGGCGATTTCGACCTCGAAGTCGCGGATGTAGGCGATGTTCCGCAGGTGGTGCATCGACGCCCGCGTGTTGTTGTAGACGATCAGGCGCGGCGCCTCGATCTGCTCGCTGCGCTCCTGCTTGGCGACGGCGCGCAGCACGAGTTCGACCTCGGTGTCATCGAGGAAGGCGTACTGGAGCGACAGGCCGCCGGCATTGGTCAGGCCGCCGTTGCGACCGCCGAGGGCGCCATCGTAGAGGCCTTCGGTGCGGGCCATGATGTCGCCGTCCTGGCCATCATCGAAGAAGACGCCGGGCTCGGTGCCGGTGCCGACGATGCCGGGTGTCGCCGAGTTCTGCTGCTGGCGCGGGCCGAAGTCGTCGAAGCCGGCGTTGGTGCGCGGCCCGTGCTTTTCGAGGCCACGGCCCGGCAGGCCTTGAGCGGCCTGGTTGCCGAGGCCGCGCAGGTCGATGCCGAGGTCTTCGAGGAAGCTGTCCTCGACCTTCAGGAAGCGGGCTTCGACGTCGACCTGGATGCCGACGTGGCGGCGCAGCTCGCTGAGCATGCGGTCGACCTCGTTGTGCGTGGGCTCGTCGGCGCGGACGTAGAGGATGCCGCTGATCAGGCCCATGGTGAACGGGCTGCCATCCCACTTCTCGGGCGCGACCACGCTGGTGAGCAGCTCGGTCAGGCGGTCCTGGTCGACCACCGCGGGCTGCGGCTCTTCGTCGACCTCGGGGAACAGCGGCGCGTCGTCACCGGGAACCGGCAGGCGCAGATCCGGACCCGGGGCGCTGCGTACGCCCTGGATCAGGTCGCCGACCTGGTACGGGCGCACGTAGAGGATGCCGATCGCGTTCTCGGGCGAGACCAGGTGGACCATGCCGTTGCGCACGCGATAGGCGACGCCGGTCTGGGCCTGAATCGTCTTCAGCGCGCTGGCGACCGACCGGATCGGCAGGCGGAAGTCGGTGAGCGTGGTCTGCTCGGCCGGCATGTCGCGCACCTCCTGCGTCACGAAGAACGTGACCTTGGTCAGCTGCGCGTAGTAGTTGGCCCAATCCTCCACGGTTGCGCTCGAGAAGTTGTGCTCGAGGCTGGTGTCGTTGAGGATCTGCAGGATCGCCTGGTTCTCGGGCGTGTCGAGCTCGGTCGGCTTGCTGTAGGAGGCCGGCGTGCGCTGCGAGACGGCGGCCCAACGGACCGGATCGAAGACCACGGTCTCGGTCTGCGGCAGGTTGGCGTGCTGCAGCTCGAGGAAGGTCTTGTTCCATTCCGAACGCCAGCGTTCCTTCGCGGTCTGCACCGCCGAGGCGTGACGGGCACGATCGGCGAGGTCGCGCAGGGCGAGCGCGGTCTGGTTGTTCGGGCTGCGCAGCAGGGCTTCGTCGACGAACTCGAGCGAGCGCGCGAACTGGCCCTTCTGGAACTCGAGGTTGGCCTGGTCGAGATTGCGGGTCACGGCCAGTTCGTTGATCTGGCGGTTCTCGGCCTCTTCGCGGTCGAGATCGGCCTGCGACTGCGTCATGCGGTCGGCGAGGTCCTTGGCGTCGGCGTTGCTCTTCTTCTGTTGGGCTTCGGCCAGCAGCGCCTCGGCGCGCTGCTTCAGCTCGTCGTTGGACTGGGCGAACGGCGAGTGCCGCATGGCCGTGGCCGCGCGCTCGAAGTGGTCGACAGCGCGGCCGTAGTCCTGGTTCTGCATCAGGGCTTCACCGAGCTGCA
>JAGQRA010000367.1 GCA_020425885.1 Planctomycetota bacterium
AGCCGCCGTCGGCCATGAACCGGCGGTACTCCTCGGCCGTGACCAGCCGCGAGGCGAGCTCGAACGGCTGCAGTCTGACGGCGTGCCGTGGCAGCTCGTTGTCGAAGCAGAACGCGGCGGCATCGGCGCCGATCCTCGCGTCCGTGCCGGGGAACGCATGCCAGCGCAGCGGCGAGCCCGACCGATCGGTCGGGCTCGCTTGCGCCGCGGCACGGTAGGCCGGCCGCAGCGGGTTCTGGGCCAGCACGTGCAGGATGTCCATGAGCATCAGCTCCTGATGCTGCTGTTCGTGGTGCAGTCCGATCGTCACCAGCGACTCGATCTCGCGCGCTTCGGACTCGTGCAATTCGCGCAGCAGGTCGGCCATCGCCGCGTCGACATGCCGGCGGTAGTCGAAGACCTCATCGACCGTTGGGCGGGTCAGCAGCCCGCGCCGGGCGCGGGCGAACGGTTTGCCGAGGGACTGGTAGTAGGAGTTGAACAATCGACCGTAGCGCTCGTCGAACGGCGCGTAGCCGGGTCGATGTGCGGCCAACACCAAGGTCTCGAAGAACCATGTGACATGGGCCAGGTGCCACTTCGTCGGGCTGACCTCGGGCATCGACTGCACCACCATGTCCTCGGGCTCGAGCGATTCGCACAGCGCCTCGGTTCGAGCTCTGACGCGGCGGTAGTCGGGCAGCAACGTCGGGTGATCGATGGTCTGTCGGGAATGGTGCATGTCTCAGTCGGGTATTTCGCCGAGCGCGCAGAGCTGGCGGCGTTCCTCGGCGTAGGCCGTCTCGTCGATCGGCACGAAGCGCTCGAGACCGAACTCGCAGAGCGCCGACGCCACGGCCTGCGAGCATTCGAGCTGGAGCAATGCCGACGCCATGCGCCGGGCCTGGTCCTCGCCCAACCCGCGGCGCAGGACGATGGGCTGGATCGGGAACGGCCCCCACGAGGCGATGACCCGGAGATGCTCGCCGAGCTGCGGGCGTTGGCGCCGCCAGAGCATCATCGTCGTCGAGTCGATCGCGGCGGCGTCGACGGCGCCCGCGAGGACGGCATCGATCGAGGCGAGGTGCGAGCCGGTTCGCCGGCTCGCGCCGAAGAAGTCGTCGGCGCACCCGGTCCGCTGCAGCTGCTGCAGCGCCGCGAAGTGACCCGACAGCGAACATTCGTCGTTGTAGCCCCAGACCCTGCCGGCGAGATCATCGAAGGTCCGCGCCGGATGGTCGGTGCGCACGATGACGTCCGAGTAGTAGACCGGCGTGGCGGTCGTGTTGCGGCGATCGCGGAAAACGAAGCCGGCCGGCACCAGCTCGATCGATGGCTCGGGCCGCGAGCGCAGGTAGAGGAACGACGGCGAGCAGAGGAAGCCGAGATCAGCCTGGTCGGCCGCGAACGGGTCGTGATCGCCGTGCATCGGACCCGAGATGCGTTCCTCGCTGGCGAGCGAGATCTCGCACCGCATCTCGTGGGCGAGGTAATCGGTGACCACCTCGTAGAACCGCAGCGGAATGCCGGGGGCGAGGAAGGTGAGGGCGCGAAGGTGGATGGCGGACTCCCGGTGCGAGGTGCTACTCGGCCGTGGCGGCGCGGTTCCCGGCAATGCCGCCGCTGGGATCGTCGGTGGTGGCGGAGGTGACCCTGACCATGCTTGGACGGTAACGCCCGAGGTGCGAGGTGCAACCGCCGGGCGGTGCGGGCGTCGATCCCTTCGCCGTGGTCTCACCGTCGACAGCGTCCTACCCTGACCGCATGGGACTCCTGCAGATCATGGTCCTCGCCGGCATCGTCTACGGACTCTACGTCGTGTTTCGACGAGCGTCGCGTGGCGGCGGCGGGCGGTGGCCGTGCGCCACCTGCAGGAACTGCGGCAGGATCTTCGCGGACGGCGTGCTGTGTCGTTTCCAGGGCCGCGAGACCTTCAAGAACGAGACCCACATCGGCAACTGCGTCGACTACCAGCGGCGGTAGTTCACTGGTCTCGCCGGGTCGGCTACTGCAGGTCGCGCGCCGCCCGGTCGATCCGCGCCTGCAGATCCGCGGTAAGCGGCATCGTCAGCAGCAGCCCGCGCGGCTCGACGTCGACCGCGGATCGCTCGAAGTCGACCGGGCGCGAGATCTCACCTTTGCGAACCGAGAAGGCGAGCTTCCAGGTGTCGGCGCGCGGCAGCCAGAGGTCTGCCGTGTGCTCGCCATCGAAGGCCTGTGCCTTGTCCGAGCCGACGGCCGCCACCGTCAACTCGACTCCGGCGGGCAGCTCAGGTGCGGCCGAGAGTCGGACCCTGAGTCGCGGCCCGCAGCCGAGGCGGACGGTGTAGTCGCCGGTGGCCATGCCGAGATCGATCTCCGGTTGTTTGTCGACGTCGGATTCGACCGTGACGTGGGCTCCCTCCTTGGGCACGAGCATCCGCAGCACGCCGTCGGTCGGGCTCCTTCCCGAAGCACCGTTGCGGTACTGATGCCACACCGTGCAGGCGTCGGTCGGCTTGCCATTGGCATCCTCGACGCGGATCGTCGTGATCGTCGCGAACTGCTTCCAGTCGAAGAACATGAAGCGCGGATCGTGGGTCTCGATGCCGGGGTCGACGGCGACGTTGTCGATGCGTCTCACCTCGGCGTCGGCGCAGCGGAAGACGAAGTCCCAGATGCCCGGTGGGACGCGGATCTCCTTGGCGTCGAAACGGAAGCGGATGTCGACCGGCTTGCCGTCGCCGTCGTGCGGCACGCAGCCCAGTGAGATGCAGGGAAACAGGTCGCGGCCGAAGTCCTCGCCGGCGAACAGGACGCGGCCGGCGGGATGCACGGCGATGCGCAGGTCCTTGCTGCCGGCGGCGAAGACCAGCTGCCCGTTGGGTGAATCGTCGAGGAACCAGTCGTCGCCGTCGAGGCTCAGCGAAACGGCGTCATCGTCGGACTTCGGCATCGTGATCGCGAAGGAACCGTCGGCATCGGTGACACCGTAGAAGCTCTCGTGCGAACTCGGGCTGCTGATGCTGAGCCGGACGCCGCTCGGGCTGTTGCGACCACTGCCGACGAGTCGGCCCGCGACGGCCAACGGCAAGGCCTGCAGCCGCAGTTCGCCGCGGTCGATGCGGGTCTGCGCCGTCTTGCCGAGCTTCAACTCCGCGGATCCCGTGCATTGGCTCGTCCAGGAGGCGCCCCTGGCGATGATGGACAGGGTCGACGATTCGTCGGCCCGGTCCGGGATCTCGATCTCGGCCCAGCCCTCGGCGTTGGTCCTGGAGCTCGCCGTCTTCGAGCCTCTGGCGTACTGCCATCGCAGCCGCAGGTAGGCATCGCGTTCGGGGCTGCCATCGGGACCGAGGATCCTCACCACCAGCGCGCGCTGTGGCTCGCAGGTCAGCGTGACCTTCTCGGTGGCATCGGCGGCGAGCGCTTCGATTCGTCGGCTCACCTCCTGGCTGCCCGTGATGCGGCATTTGACTGCGCCCACGAAGCCGGCCTCGACGAAGCGGAAGGTCGCGCTCCGATCCAGGGCCTCGGTGGCCGAGAGGCCGACATCCTGCCAGGAACCGTCTGGCGAGAGCGTCCACGTCAGCGTCGAGCCGGGCAATGTCTCACCGTCGAGGGTCGCCTCGATCGACCCGCATGGCGGCAGCTGCATGGTTGCGGCAGCACCGTCGGTGCCGGGCATCGGGCAGGTGACCGGATCGCGGCTCGCGATCAGGGCCTGGACCAGGGCCGTCGCCGGCGGGCGCCCCGGGATGCCGCGGAACCGCGCCGTGCCATCGTCGCCGGTCGAGGTCCGCGGGAACGGGAACGCTGCGGGCGCAGTGAGCAGAGCGATGCCGACACCTGCGGCCGGTCTGCCATCGGCGCATCTGACCGCGACTTCGAACGACCATGCGGGGTGCAGCTGAAGCTCCGTGCGGTGGCCGTCGGCGAGGCCGGCCTGATCGCGGATGACCGAGGCCAGGATGTCGCCCTTCACGGCGACGATGCGACCGCGAAGGTCTGCGGGAACGCGCGTGGTGCCGCGGCCGTCGAGTCGGTAGCGCGTCCCGCGCGTGGCGCGGGCCGCGATGATCCGCGGCTCGTCGCCCGGATAGCGCCGTTCGGCGGCGACCCGCAGGGCGGCGTAGTCCGGATGCGACGAAGGCATCAGGATGACGACCGCGTCGGTCGCGGGTGAGCCGTCGGCTGCGAGCACCTGCACGATGAGGCCACCTTGGACGGGCGGTTGCGCCGGCATCGCGGCGACCGCGGCGAAAGGATCGTCCGGCAGGTCGAGGTCGGTTGATTGCGCCGGTGCCAGGACTGCGGACAACAGGCCCAACACGAATGCAGCGAGCGGTGGTCTGGTCATGACGTCTGCGGCAGCGAGCGTTGTCCCTGGAACTCGACCGTGGGAATTCGACAGTGGACTTGCCGCTGGAGCCCGCCGCAAGCCCCGATGCGCTGGTCGGCAGGGTGCGGCGGGTCCGCGAGGGGGCACTCCCCCTCGCGGTCACTCACGCTACTTGCCGGCGGCCGCGGCTTCGGCCTGCTCCGGCTTCTCGGCGAGCGCCTTCAGCGCCAGCGCGCGGAGATCCTTCTCCTTCGCGGTCAGCTTCTGGCGCTCCTTCTCGAGCTTCTCGAGCTGTTTGTCGAGCTGCTTGAGCTTCGGTGACTTCACGCCGCGCTTCTCGATCTCGCGATCGATACGGTTCTTGGTCTCCTGCTCGAGGCCGTCGACGCGGTCGTACTGATCGAGGATCTTGCGCAGCTGCTTGACCGAGTTCTCGGCGTTGCCTTCGTAGCAACGATCGAGGTAGGAGAACATCGTGTCCCACAGCACCGACTGCGACTGGTCGCCGGGCAACGGCTGCTTGTGGCTGCCGTCCGGGTCGACGAAGAACAGGTGCGGGATGCGATCGCCTTCCTTCTCGGGCTTGAACAGGTTCGTCAGCGGATGATCCTTCTCGAGGATGTTCGGCGGCAGCTTGACGCAGCGGAACCAGTGCGTGAGGAGCACGGTCTGCTCGTTGTCGAGCGACCGGCTCAGCAGCGCGTGGTCGGTGCCCTTGCAGCGCTCGCACTCGCGCAGGATCAGCAGCGGCCGGCGGTCGCCGTCGGTGACCAGCTCGTAGGCCTTCTCGATCGGCAGCGCGCGTCGCGCCTGCACGGCGACGGTGCGGCCATCGCTCGGGCCCTCTTCTTCCTCGGGCTTCCAGACCGGGAAGGTCCAGGCGATCTCGAGCATCTTCTTGGCGGTCTTCTTGCGCGTGAAGTCGAGCGCGATGCCGCCGCCGCGCGGGCCGGCACCGGTGCCGGTGGTCGCGCCCGGAGGTGCGCCGGCTGGACCTCCAGATCCTCCGCCGCTAACCGACGGACCGGGGCCTGATCCGCCGCCTGCATCCTGTGGCGCCCAACTGGGCGTCGAGGGACCGCCTCATCACTGAGGCGCGGCGGGGCGCGCCAGGAGCAGCCCCATCGAGGTGCAGAGAACAGGAACGACGAACTTCTGGAGCACTACTACCTCCTAGCAGGGGCTGGCTGAGCTGAGTGGATTGCCCGCAGGCGCGAGTTCGAAAAAGGGCGGCA
>JAGQRA010000368.1 GCA_020425885.1 Planctomycetota bacterium
GACATGGGATCGAACGCCATTCGCTTCCTCGTCGCCGAGGCCTCGGGGAACGATCACCCCGTCGTGCTCGAGAGCCACCGCCTGCCCGTTCGCCTCGGCGGTCAGACCTTCCGGACCGGGCGGATCGGCGAGGCGGCCATCGCGGCCACCGTCGACGCCTGCCGTCGCTTCAGGGCCGATTGCGACCGACTCGCGGTCACCCATGTCCGCGCCATCGCGACCTCGGCGATGCGGGATGCCAGCAATCGCCACGTCCTGGCCGACCGCGTGCGGGTGGCAACCGGGATCGAGATCGAGGTCATCTCGGGCACGCAGGAGGCCTACCTGCTCAAGCTCGGCGTCGAGTCGAAGATCGATCTGAGCCGGGGTCGGTCCCTGCTGGTCGATGTCGGCGGCGGTTCGCTCGAGGTCATGGTCGTCGAGGACGGCAGCGTCGTCGACGCAGATTCCTATCGGCTGGGCGCGCTGCGCATGCTCGCCGCCTTCGCCGATGCCGACGACTCGGGCGAGACCTTCGTCGAGCTGATGCAACGCCATCTCGACAGCCTGGAGCGTCGCGTCGCCGGCCGCCTCCACGGTCGTCGTTTCGATCGCTACGCGGCCGTCGGTGGCAACATCGACACCTTGGCCGAACTGGTGCAGCGGCGCCGCGGACGGCAGGCCCCGGACGAGATCCCATGCGTTGCCCTGGCCCAGGTCGACAAGTTGGTGGCATCGCTCGCGGCGATGTCGATCGAGGAACGGATGGGCAAGTACGGGTTGCGTGAGGACCGGGCCGACACGATCGTGCCGGCGGGGATGGTCTACTCCTGGGTCGGGCAGCTCGCCGGTGTCGACGAGGTGTTCGCGCCGGGGACCGGGATCCGGGACGGCCTGCTGGTCGAGGTCGTGCAGGGCCACCTCGACGCCTTCACGGCCGGCGATCACGTCGACGTGGTCCTGGCATCCTGCCGGGCGATGGGCCGGCGCTTCGATCTCGATGTCGACCATGCCGACCGGGTGCTGCGGCTCGGCCGTCAGCTGTTCGACCAGACGGTCGAGCTGCACGGCCTGGACACCGGCACGCGGGTCCTGCTCGACGCCGCTGCATTGCTGCACGATGTCGGCGTCGCCGTCAACAACGACGGTCATCACAAGCACTCTCAGTATCTGATCGACGCCAGCGAGCTCGTCGGCCTCGACGACGACGAACGCCATCTGGTCGCGTTGATCGCCCGCTATCACCGCAAGGCGCCACCGAGTCGAGATCACGCCGACTTCAGCGCGCTGACGCGTCGAGATCGCGCCGTCGTCGAACGCCTCGCCGCCATCCTCCGTGTTGCCGACGCGCTCGATCGCCAGCATGCCGGCGTCGTCAGCGAGGTCGCCGTCGCGATCGCCGAAGAGGAGATCGTGCTGCGGGCGACGCTCGATCCCGCGGTGCATTCGCGGCTGTTTCTCGAGACCCGGGCCGTCGCCGACAAGGGCGCGCTGTTCGCGAGCCTCTATGGCCGTCCCGTGCGACTGGCGCCGCCGTAGGCGCGCTTCACCGGTAGCCGTCTACCGCACCTGGGCGCGCAGCGAGTCCTGGCGTCGACGGCCCAGCAAGGCCCGCGTCGGCAGGTGACTCCGCAGGGCCGCTGCGATGCGTCGGCACCAGCTCCGGGCCGCCTGCAGCCGGGCCGCCGTGGGGCTGACCTCGCGGTGCGAGCCGATCACGATGTAGTTGTTGTCGTAGTCGCTGGCCTCGGGGTGACCGTCGTCGATGAAGCGCAGGACCCGTCCTTGGTGATAGACCATGGCGCCAGGATCGCCGGCGGCGTGAAGGTACGAACAAGGCATGAGCAGTAGTCAGCCAGGGATGCACGCTTCTGCCAATGCGTCGTCGGACCGATGCCAGCGCCGGTCAGGCCCGCATCGCATGCCGCAGGTTCGCCTGCGGCCGCCAATAGTCGCCGTGCAGGCGGCGCTCCAGCACGCGGATCTCCTCGGCGAGGGCGCTCTTCGCGACCTCGACGATCGGGCGTTCGTGGGGCTCGGGGACGCGCAGCTCGAAGTTGCTCAGGCACTCGAGCAGGAACTGCAGACGGTCTTGGATGGCGGACATCGGACACCTCGTTCTCGGATCAGGTCATCGTTGGTCGATGTCGGGTGACGCCGATTGCGTCTTGCTCCGACAACCTGAGTAGGTGCAGAAGGCCGCCGATGTCACACGATTTTCCGCGCGTGTTCTCCATGACCGGGTTTCCACCGAGGCTTCGCGGATGGGGTCGTCGGGTGCGATGGGGTCACAGCGATCTGGGCATGTCGCCGTAGGTCCGTCGCCATCGCCGGTCCGAGCCCCGGGGGTGCACCCGGATCGGGGCGCGTTCGCGACCGGGGCCCGGGCCCGGGGCAAGCCGGGTCAAGGCCGTTCCGGTTCGAGCCCGATACTGCCGCGGTACGTCATGAAACCCGTGAAGGTCAAGAAGATCGTCGCCGTCTGCTTCGTCGAAGCGGCCAAGACTGCGTTGGATCATCTCGGGTCCCAGCGTCTCGAGCTCGATGGCAGCGGCGACTCCAGCCGGGCCGAACTGAGCCGGCACTACGGTGAATGTCGGCGGTTGCGGGACTACCTGCAGTCGTGCCTCGGGCGATCCTCGGAGTGGGTCGAACTCGATCTCTCCGACGACGACGCCGCGATGCTCGTTGCCAGCTGTCGCCGCTATGTCGAGGTCATCGACGCCAGGCTCAGGCAGATGCAGCCGGGGAGGGATCGGACCTTCCTCGAGCGCAAGCAGAAGGTCATCAGCGACTGGACCGTGGAGCTGGCTCGGAAGCCGCTGTTGGACTTCGCTCTGCCGCGGGTCGAGGAACGACCAGGCGATGGCGCCAGGGACCTGAAGAGGAGGTTGCAGGAGAAGCTCTTCGCCATCAGCGAGCAGGCGATCATCCAAGGCGGCATGTTCGCGCCGATCGGTTCGAGCGCCATGACCTCAGCGCCGAAGCCTGCAACGGGCGATGCCGCGACGGATCCGCTGACCGCAGGCGAGGCATCGGGTCTTCCGACCGGCATGGAAGACACGTCGCTCGCCGAGTCACCCTTGCTCGAATGCTCCGCATTGCGTGAGCCACGGCTGCGGGCGCTGGTCGGAATGGACCTGCGCAGCCTCGCCATCGCCGAGGAGAACGCCGACTACCGCGTCGCCACGGTGATGCTGACCTCGATCCTCGAGGCGGCCGTGCTCGACTACGCGATCCCGCGTCGTGCGGTGCTCGGGCTGGAAGGCACGCCCGACAGCTGGTGCCCGCAGGAGATCCTGCTGCAGGTTCTCGGTGACGCCGCGTCGCCAGAGGACCGCGCCTTCGCCTACGGCCTGTTCTTCGCGCGCAACATGCTCAAGCCGGCCTATCAGATCGTGTCGCCCACGGTCGCGACCGCGGCCAGCGTCCAGCGCACGCGCGAGTTCGTCGGCGACATGCTCTACCACCTCGGTGTGCGCCGCACCGCCGGCAGCGGGCGCCGGCGACGCGCGAAGGCATAGGTTCGGGGTCGCGAGCCGGGCGCCGGCCGGGCACCGCCTTGTGCCGTCGTTGCCCGCCCCGTATGCACTGGGCGGTGCGTCTGTTCGCCATCAGTGACCTGCATCTGAGCCTCGGTGTCGACAAGCCGATGGACATCTTCGGTCCGCAATGGGTCGACCATGCGCGCCGGATGCAGGCGGCCTGGGACGACATGGTCGGCGACGAAGACTGGGTCCTGGTCGGCGGCGACACCTCCTGGGGCCTGGATCTGGCGGAGGCCCTGCCCGATCTGACCTGGCTCGGCGAACGGCCCGGACAGAAGGTCCTGATCAAGGGCAACCACTGCACCTGGTGGCAATCGCGCAAGAAGGTCGAGGCCGTGCTGCACCCTTCGATCCGACTGCTGCAGAACAACGCGGTGCAGCTCGACGACGGCACCGTGGTCATCGGCACGCGGTTGTGGGATCCGCCCGAGGCGCCCTGGGCGCAGCAGGAAGCGGCCAAGGTGTTCCCGCGCGAATTGCACCGGCTGCAGCTGTCGATCGACGAGGGCAAGAAGCTCGGTGGCTGCGTCGCGGGCGGTGCACGCACGATCGCCTTGATCCACTATCCGCCGCGATTCAGCGACGGCAGGGTCACGGCGGCGGTGCCGATGCTCGAGGACGCCGCGGTCGAGGTCTGCGTCTACGGCCACCTCCACGGTCGGGACCATGCGCACGGCTTCCAGGGCGAGGCCGGCGGCATCCGTTACTACCTCGCCTCCGTCGATGCGATCGACTTCCGACCGATCGCCATCGACCGCGACTGAAGCTCAGACGTCGATCCGGGCGGTGACGCGCCGGCGGACCTGCAGCAGCACGCCGTCGAGGGTGATCCTGGCGACGAAGGTGCGGCCGATGCGATCGCCGACGGTGCACTGCCAATACTCCTCGCGCTCGGGCCCCGACACGATCATGGCGCGCTCGATCTCGGGGCCGACGCCGAGAGCGGCGCCGAGGATCGGTTGCGGGACCTCGCCGAGAGGCACCGAGTGGGCCCGTTCGAGGACGCGTCCGTCGTCGGCGATCAACGCCGAGGCCAGGCGCTCTTCGGCGCCCTGGCGGTAGCGCTTCTCGATGCGGAAGCCCTCGCCGCGGCTGCCCCATTCGCGACCCTGGAAGGTCGTCTCGCCGTGCGGGGCGACGGCGTCGATCGCGGTGCGCACGGCGCGCGGCAGCGAGCCCGGGCCTGACGCCACCGCCGCGCCGGTCAGCGAGTTGCCGGTCAGCAGCAGGCGCGCCGGTGTGTCCTCGGGCGCCTCGGTCATCAGTCGTGCCAGTCCGTCGGGAACGGGGGCGGTCGTGCTGCAGCCGGCCAACACGGCACCGAACAGGGTCGACAGGATCCGGTTCATGGCCGCACTCTGCGGTGCCGGCGTCGCGACGCAAGGGGCGCCACCCGGAATGCGGTCCGCACTTGATCCTTCGGGCCGGCCGCCGAGACTCAGGCGCAGACATGATCCAGCAACCGTTCGCCGACTTCGTCAACTCCCTCGCCGCCCGGACACCTACTCCGGGCGGCGGCGCAGCGGCCGCCATGGCTGGCTGCATGGGGACCTCGCTGTTCCTGATGGTCGTGCGATTCTCGCGTGGCAAGAAGGCCAACGTCGATCGTGAACAGGATCTCGCCGCGGCCGAGGGCGTGCTCGCCGGCCATCTCGAGCGGCTGCTGCCGATGGCGGAGCGCGACTGCAGGTCGTTCGACCTGGTCAGCGCAGCCTACGGCATGGCCAAGGCGACCGACGCCGACAAGGAGCTGCGCGAGAAGGCGATCCAGGAGGCGCTGGTCGGGGCCATGGTGGTTCCCGAGGAGACGCTCTGCATGGTGCGCGATGTCTTCGTCGCCATGGACGAGGTGGCCGCATGCGTCGGCAAGGCGATCGCCAGCGATCTGGCATCGGGAGCCTCGTTGCTGCTGGCCGCCGCCGATGGCGCCTTCCTCAACGTGCGCATCAACGCCGCCTACCTGACCAACCGCGCGCTCGCCGATTCGACGATGCAGCGGGCCAGGACCGTGCTCGGCGAGATCCACCGGCATCAGGCGAAGATCGCGGGGGCGGTGGAGCAGATGCTGGCATGAGCTCGCGTCGCCCGCCGTTGATCCTGGCCGTGCTCGATGGCTTCGGCGATGCCGAGCCGGGGCCCTACAACGCCATCAGCGTGGCCGAGCCGCGCTTCTGGAGCGACCTGCGGCAGGCCTGGCCGATGACCACGTTGCAGGCCAGCGGCGAATTCGTCGGCCTGCCGTGCGGGCTGATGGGCAACTCGGAGGTCGGGCATCTCAACATCGGCGCCGGCCGCATCGTCTATCAGGAGATCTCGCGGATCGACAAGGAGATCGACGAGGGCCGCTTTCAGCGCAATCCGGCACTGCTGTCGGCGATCGAGCACGCGCGTCGCAGCGGCCAGAGTCTCCACCTGTTCGGGTTGGTGTCCGACGGCGGCGTGCACAGCAGCGATCGCCATCTACAGGCCCTGCTCGAGCTGTGCCGTCAGCACGGCCTGGCCGGCGAGCAGGTCCTGCTGCACGCGTTCCTCGACGGCCGCGATACGCCGCCGCGTTCGGCGGCGACCTACATCGAGCGCGTCGAATCGTGGATGCGCGAGTCGAACTCGGGCCGCATCGCCACCCTGATCGGTCGCTACTACGCGATGGATCGCGACAAGCGTTGGGACCGGGTGCAGAAGGCCTACGACGCGCTCACGCTCGGCGAGGGGCACGTCGCCGAATCGGCCCAGGCCGCGTTGGCGGCCTCCTATGCCCGCAACGAAGGCGACGAGTTCGTGCTGCCGACCGTGATCGGCACGCGCGAGTCGGGACGCGTGCGCGGCGGCGATGCGGTGCTGTTCTTCAACTTCCGCACCGATCGCGCCCGCCAGCTGACCGAGGCCTTCGTCAGCCACGATTTCGACGGCTTCCCGCGCGCGACCTTCCCGCAGGTCCACTACGTCACGATGACGCGGTATCGCGCCGACTTCCCGTGCGCGGTGGCCTACCCGCCGCAGAACCTCGACGGCATCCTGCCGCAGGTGATCAGCGCCGGCGGGCTCAGCCAGCTGCGCATCGCCGAGACCGAGAAGTACGCCCACGTGACGTTCTTCTTCAGCGGCGGCGACGAACGCGAGCTGCCGGGTGAGCGGCGGCTGCTGGTGCCGAGCCCCAAGGTCGCGACCTACGATCTGCAGCCGGCGATGTCGGCGCCGGCCGTGACCGACGCGCTGCTGGCCGAGCTGGCCTCTGACCAGCGTCCCGATGTCACGATCCTCAACTTCGCCAACGCCGACATGGTCGGCCACACCGGCATCGTGCCGGCGGCGATCGAGGCGGTGCGCACGATCGACACGGCCCTGAGCCGCATCGTGCCGGCGTGCACGGCGCTCGGCGGCACCGTCGCCATCACCGCCGATCACGGTAACGTCGAGATGATGGTCGACCCGGCCACCGGCGAGCCGCACACCGCGCATACCACCAACCCGGTGCCGTTCGTCCTCTGCGGCGAGGCCGTCAAGGGGCGCTCGCTGCGCGGCGGTGGCCGCCTGTGCGACATCGCGACGACGCTGCTGCCTTTGCTCGGCCTGTCGCCGACGAAGGGCATGGAAGGAGTCGACCTGCTCACATGAGGATCTTCATCACGGCGTTGTCGCTCACCTTGGTGGTCCGGGCCCAAGAGGTCGTACCGATCGACACCGCGATCGCGACGATGCTGACCGAGGTCTCCGCCGACCGGATCGAGCACACGGTGCGCACGCTGGTCGGGTTCGGCACGCGCCATGTGTCATCGCGGACGGACAGCGACAGCGCGGGCACGGGGGCGGCGCGGCGGTGGTTGCGCGGCGAGTACGATGCCATCGCCGCGGGCTGCGACGGTCGGCTCACGGTCGAGCTGCAGGACGCGACCGTGCCGTGCCGGCGGCGCGGCCTGCCGCCGGAGATCCGCGTCGTCAACGTGATCGCCACGTTGCGCGGCACGACCGATGCGGACCGCATCTACATAGTCGGCGGTCACTACGATTCGCGCAACAGCACGGCCGGCGATGGCGAACGGGCGGCGCCGGGTGCCGTCGACGACGCCTCGGGAACGGCCGCGGCCCTCGAGGCATGTCGGGTGATGAGCCGGCACCGGTTCGCGGCGACGGTGGTGTTCGTGGCCTACGACGGCGAAGAGGTCGGGCTGATCGGATCAGCGGTGCACGCCGAGGCGCTGGCCGCGGCCGGCGCCAAGGTCGACGGCATGATCACCTGCGACATCGTCGGCAACACGCGGGGCATGGACGGCAAGACCTACGACGGCTGGCTGCGCTGCTTCAGCTATGCGCCGTCGGGCAACGACAGCTTCGGCCGCAGCCTGGCGCGCGCGGCTTCGTACGCGGCGCGTCGCCACGTCGAGGGCTTCGGCGTCGACCTGATCTACCGCGGCGATCGCTACGGTCGCGGTGGCGATCACCGTTCGTTCTTCGAGCAGGGCTATCCGGCGGTACGGTTCTCCGAGCCGCGCGAGGATTTCTCGCGGCAGCATCAGGACATCACCGAGCGCGATGGGGTGCCGTACGGCGATCTGCCGGACTTCGCCGACTTCGGCTACACCGCGAACGTGACCCGGGTCGTCGTCGCCACGCTCGGCGAACTGGCGTCGGCGCCGCCGCCGCCGCTCGTTCACGGCGCGGCGCTGCGGCGTGACCGCTACGACACCGAGATCGTCTACACGCTGCCCGATGGCGTCGAGCGCTGCGAGTTCGTC
>JAGQRA010000369.1 GCA_020425885.1 Planctomycetota bacterium
AACGTCGTCGCCGACAGGGTGCCGAGCCGATTGCCGGCCCGATCGGTGACATCCGCGCTCAGCGACAAGGTGAAGCGGCGATCGCCGGGCAGGTCGGCATACGGGTCGAACACGACCGTGTCACCGGCGGTCGTGCGCGAGCCCGGATAGCGGAAGCCGTAGACGTCCTCGAGCCACAGCGTCGTCAGATCGAGGCTCGCCCGGTCGATGGCCTCGGAGAACGTGAACGTGAAGGTGCCGGTGCGCTCGTGCGCCGGTGCACCCTCCTGGACATCGACCGCGAGCAGCCGCGGCGGCGTCTCGTCGAGCGTCCGGAACGCGAACGTGATCGTCTCGTCGAGCAGGCGGCCCTGGTTGTCGCAGGTCAGGCCGGAGAGCTGGAAGACGTAGTCGGTCTCGAGCGCGAGCGCGGTGGCCGGCTTGAAGCGGACCGTGTTGCCGCCATCGACGAGCAGGTAGCTGCCGGTGATCGTGGTCGCGCTGCCCTCCTGGCGGAGCCAGGTGTCCTCGTCGCCGAGGCTGTCGAGGGCCACCGGGGTGTCGAACTCGAAGGAAAGCGTCGCATCGACGGGAATCTGCACCGAATCGTCGGCCGGATAATGGTCGAGCAGATGGATCAGGCCGAACTTTCCGCCCTGCGTACTGCCGTTCCCCGAACTGCCGCCGCCACCGCCGCCACAGGCGGCGAGCAAGGCGGCGGCTGCCGCCGTTCCCATGATCTTGCGCATACGTTCCCCGGTGCTGCTGTCCCTGTTGCACCGCGCTCATCGACCCGAGTGGCGACCGCGTTGAAGTCCCAGAACGAGCCGTTTCGGCTGCCGATGTCGCGGCGGCGACAGCCGGTGCGCGCGACCGCGTTCGGACCGCGGGCACGGGCGAACCGGGCGACGCGGGATTTCCGGCAGCATCCGGCCGGTCGGCGTCGCGCGCTGATGGCCGAGGAGCCGGGCCTGGCCATTCGCCGCGGCGCGACCGCGCCGGGCTCAGGTCGCGATGTCTGGCTCTTGTATCAATCGGCTCGACAGTGACGTTCGCCTCGGCTGTGGGCTATCTTGCCCGCCATGGTCAAGCACAGTTGGATCCCGTTGGCCGTCGCTGCCTTGGCAGCCGGCACCGTCTCGGCGCAGGTGCCCAAAGGCACGGCTGCGCCTGCATTCGAATTCAAGAAGGTCTGGAACGACGGCCCCGAGTCGTTCGACGACCTCGCCGGCAAAGTCGTCATCCTCGACTTCGCCGAGACCTGGTGAGGCCCCTGCAAGGCATCCGTCCCGCACAACAACGAACTCTACGAGAAGTTCGCGGAGCGGGGGTTGCTCTTCATCGGCGTGTCCGGTGAAGCAGAGAGTGCGATCCAGAGTGTTTTCATCGACAAGCTCGGTGCCAAGTATCCGATCGTCCAGGTCGACAAGGCCGCGGTCGCCGGCTACGGCATCAAGTTCTACCCGAGCATCTACTGCATCGACGCCAATGGCGACGTGCACTCGGTGCCCGACGATCGACTGCCGGGTGATTCGGCGATCGAGGAGCTGCTGAAGTCGGTCACGCTGGCGCCGAAGTTGCCCGAAGGTTCGCAGTTCGATCCGTTGCGATCGATGTGGAACAAGAAGGACTACGACAAGGTGCAGGAGTACCTGGCCAAGATGCTGGCGCAGGAGAACCTCGACGCCGAGCTGCGCACGGTCTTCGAAGACCAGCAGAAGGCCCTCGACAAGAAGGTCGAGCGCCAGCTGGC
>JAGQRA010000370.1 GCA_020425885.1 Planctomycetota bacterium
CCGCCGGCTCAAGTGGAGGGGTGGACCCTTCAGGCGAGCGCGGCGGTCCGCGACATTTCAACGAACAGATCGCTGCAGAGGACGTCGCAGAAGACGGATTCAGGAGAGAGTTCAATGGGCGCGAAGAATATCGCCTTCGACACTGAGGCCCGTGAGGCCATTCGCCGCGGCGTCAAGAAGCTCGCCCGCGCGGTCAAGGTCACCCTCGGCCCGCGCGGCCGCAATGTCATCATCGAGAAGTCGTTCGGCAGCCCGACCGTCACCAAGGACGGCGTGACGGTCGCCAAGGAGATCGAGCTCGAGGGCAAGTACGAGAACCTCGGCGCCCAGCTCGTCAAGGAAGTCGCGAGCAAGACGTCGGACGTCGCCGGTGACGGCACGACGACGGCGACCGTGCTCGCCGAGGCCATCTTCGAGGAAGGCATCAAGAACGTCACCGCCGGCGCCAATCCGGTCGGCATCAAGCGCGGCATCGAGAAGGCGGTCGCCAAGGTCGTCGAGTCGATCCAGAAGGTGAAGATCGACGTCAAGGGCAAGAAGGAGATCGCCCAGGTCGGCTCGATCGCGGCCAACAACGACGAGGAGATCGGCAAGATCCTCGCCGACGCGATGGAGCACGTCGGCCAGGACGGCGTCATCACGGTCGAAGAGGGCAAGAGCCTGTCGACCGAGGTCCGCGTCGTCGAGGGCATGCAGTTCGACAAGGGCTACCTGTCGCCGCACTTCGTCACCAACCAGGACAAGATGGAGTGCGAGCTCGAGAACCCGTGGATCCTCGTCCACGAGAAGAAGATCGGCAACATCAAGGACATGCTGCCGCTGCTCGAGAAGATCGCGCAGAGCAGCCGTCCGCTGCTGATCATCGCCGAGGACATCGAGGGCGAGGCGCTCGCGACGCTGGTCGTGAACAAGCTCCGCGGCACGTTCAAGTGCTGCGCGGTGAAGGCCCCCGGCTTCGGTGACCGCCGCAAGGCCATGCTCGAGGACATCGCGATCGTCACCGGCGGCAAGGCGATCTTCGAGGACCTCGGCATCAGCCTCGAGTCGCTGACCACCGCCGAGCTCGGCTCGGCCAAGAAGGTCGTCGTCGGCAAGGACGAGTGCACGATCATCGAGGGCGCCGGCAAGCCGAAGGACACCAAGGCCCGCATGGAGCAGATCAAGGCCGAGATCGAGCGCACGACCTCGGACTACGACATCGAGAAGCTCCAGGAGCGCCTCGCCAAGCTCGCCGGCGGTGTCGCCCAGATCATGGTCGGCGCCGCCACCGAAGCCGAGATGAAGGAGAAGAAGGCTCGCGTCGAGGACGCCCTGCACGCCACCCGCGCCGCGGTCGCCGAGGGCATCGTCGCCGGCGGTGGCGTCGCCCTGCTGCGCGCCGCCGAGGCACTCGATGGCCTGAAGCTGTCCGGCGACGAGCGCATCGGTGCCAACATCGTCAAGCGCGCCCTCGAGGCGCCGATGCGGCAGATCGCGGTCAACGCCGGCATCGACGGCTCGATCGTGGTGCAGACCGTGCGCGCCAACAAGGACCCGAAGTGGGGCTACAACGCCGCGACCGACGTCTACGAGGACATGATCAAGGTCGGCGTCATCGACCCGGCGAAGGTCACCTGCGCCGCGCTGCAGAACGCGGCATCGGTCGCGACCCTGCTGCTGACCACCGAGGCCCTGATCTCCACCGTCCCCGAGAAGAAGCCCGCCGGCGGCGATGGCCACGACCATGGCGACATGGGTGGCATGGGCGGTATGGGTGGAATGGGCGGTATGGGCGGCATGGGCTTCTGAGCGATCGCTCGCCCGCTGCGCGGGCGACCGCGCTCAGGACCTCGCTGCGCGCCGCGCGCGCCGCTCCGGTTCTGAGCGATCGCTCGATCCCGAGCCCCCGAACGGCCCGGCGGCGCACTGGCGTTGCCGGGCCGTTCTCGTTACCAGATGCCGACGATAGGATCGCGCGCGATGACCTTGCCCTGCCGCGCGGGCTGCGGTGCCTGCTGCGTGGCTCCCTCGATCACGACGCCGTTCCGCGGCATGCCGCACGGCAAGCCCGCTGGTGAGCGTTGCGTCCACCTGACGCCGGCCAATCTCTGCGCCCTGTTCGGACACCCCGACCGACCGCAGTTCTGCAGCGATCTGAAGCCATCGCCGTCGATGTGCCGCGACACCGACTCCAATGCGCTCCGCATCCTGACCCGGCTCGAACTCGACACCCGCCCCGATCGTTGATCGCGGCGCGCCGCGACCGGGCATGAAGCAGCCGGCCTTACCTACTCGACGACGACGAGGTGCTCGAGTGCCGACAGCACGATCTGACCGCTCGGCTCGAACCACGCCGCCTGCAGCGGGAAGCGGATACGCGGCCAGGTCGGCGCCAGCGACAGCTGCCAGACGTTCTCCCCGCTGGCCGGCGCCGCTCCCAGGAACAGCGACCCCATCGTCGCCGGGTTGAGTCGCAGCAGTCCCCAGGGCGTCTGGGTGTTCTGCGGCAACCCATAGGCGATGAACGCGAACGATCCCGGCTGCCCGCGCAGCAGGATGTGGCCCATGCGACCGGCCTGCGACGGCCCTAGTCGCTGCAGATGGACGGTGGTGTTCTTGAGGACCGCGGGATCCATGCCATCGCGCAACACCAGCACGTCGACGTCGCGATCGCGATCGATGTCCGCCGTCAGCAGGCCGGTCGATGCCGGCGTGCCGCGGTAGGGCATGGTCACGGGATTCGAGTAGCCCGCCCCGTTCCACGACATCGTCGCATCGAGCCCGTCCTCGCGGGCCAGCACGATTCGCGGCGCGGCTCCGACCTGCACGACCGCCATGTCCCGGACCACGAAGTTGACTGCCGACACCGAGCCCAGGTTGACACTGGAGAAGGCCCCACCGCTCCAGCGCAGCGCCGACAGCCCGGCCTGACCGTCCCGCCGCAGCAGCACGTCGAGGTCGTCGTCACCGTCCAGGTCGGCGACGAGGCCGTGGTCGCCGACCGCGGTCGCCGGCACGGCGCCCGGCATCGCCACGAACCCCGTGGCATTGGCGACGAACAGTTTCGGCGCCACCCCACCGGTCGACAGCGCCAGCACATCGACCAGGCCATCCCCGGTGAAGTCCCCGCACAGCAGGCTCGACAGGGTCCACAGCTGCAGACCGGAAGGGAAGGCCCCGGGCCGATGCACGAGCACGCCGCCGACGTTTTCGTGCAGCTCGAGTTCGCCGGCGAAGGTGCCGAGGACGAGGCTGTCCCGCGCCCCGCCCCTCGAACAGGTCGCGACCGCGGCGATGGTGCCGGTCGCGGCGCCGGCGAAGCGGGTCGCGGTGTCGTCGACCCACGATCCCCCGGCCTGGGCGAGCACGGCGATCTGCGGCCCGATGCCGGCCCCGTTGCCGAATGCGATCAGGTCCCTGCGGCCCGGAACGCTCAAAGTCATCGGCAGCAACGCGGTCCAGGACGTTGCCGGCGACAGGTTCGGCACCACGGCGGCCGTCGTGACGGGTGAGAAGTCGCCAGAGCCATCGTTGTCGTGCACGATCCACTCGCCGTTCGGGTAGAGGCCGACGAAGTCCGGATCGTCGTTGCCGTCGCGGTCGACGATGGCGCCGACACACGCCCCCGAGCGACGCGACGCAGGGAACCCGAGTCGCTCGACATCGAAATAGCCGGTCGATCGGTCGTGCAACAGCAGGCTGTCGGGACAGGTGCCACCGGACACGATGTCGTCGTCGCCATCGCCCTCGACATCCCCCACGCCAAGACAGCGCCGGCCCTCGAAGGGACCGAGCAGCGTCAACGGCTCGCTGTTCGACGTGTTCGGAATCTGGCGCCCGATGAGCACGCCGCCGGTGCCGCGCAGGGCGAAGCCGAGCCGACCGTCGCTCTCGACGAACACGACATCCTGGGCGCCATCGTTGTCGATGTCCGCCGCCGCCATGTCGAGCACGCCGCTCAAGAGCAGCTGCTGGGCGACACCGGCGGTGGCGAAGGTGCCAGCCACGTTGAGCTTGACGACCGGCGCAGTGGCCGCGTTTCCCGGTCGCGCGAAGATGATCTCGGGCAACGCGCTGTTCGCCAGGTCGACCGCCAGGACCGCGCCCGTCGACAAGCCCGCGATGCCGAACGCCGCCGGGACATCGAAGAACGTGCCGTTCTGGTTCCTGAACAACCGCGGCGGCAGGCTGTTGGTCGAACACAGCACGAGGTCGAGGTCGAGGTCGCCGTCGACATCGGCCATGGTCGCATGCGGTCGCTGGTAGCCGATGGCCGGCATCTGCGTCGCCGTCACATCGATGAAGCCGCCGCCGGCCTGCGCCGCGAGGTACTGCGGCGGCACGCCCTCGAGCAGGACGATCAGATCGTCGAGCAGGTTGCCGTCGAGGTCGCCGGCGAAGATATCGACACCCGAGGCCGCGGGCAGCGTCGGCCACGGCCGCGGCAGGACCCGACTCAGGCCGCCGCTGCCATCGCCACGCAACAGGTCGATGTCGCCGTTGCTCCAGACGACGGCAAGGTCGGGAAACCCATCCCGCGAAGCGTCGAGGCGACCGACCGCGAACGCGCGTAGCACCGGAGCCGTCGTCAGGCCTAGCGGCAATTCAGCAGTCCGCTCGTAGCGACCGGTGGCCGCGTCCTGCAACAGCACCTCGACGGCGTTCTGCCGCAGCCGCACGATGTCGAGGAAGGTATCGCCGTTCATGTCGACGAACTCGGTCTGCACCAACGCCCCGCGCGGCTCGGGCAGCCAGCCGACGTCATGGCTGAAGCCCGCCTGACCGGGCAGCAGACCGGCCAGAACGGCGACGACAGCGGTTCGGGCGAACATCGACATGACGGACCAAGGATAACGCGCGGCAGGATCCTGCTGATTGCCCACGCGTCCGCTTTCGCCGGCCCCGATGGCCATTGCATCAAGTGCGGCCGTCATCGGGCCGCTGCCGCCGGAGCTTCCGCTTCACCGCGTCGACGGCACCGACCGCAAGCAGCCGGTCGCATCGGTCCAGACGAAATGTGGATCCCGACCGTACCCACGCGCCCGTGTTCGCCTAGAGTCGGCACCCTCTCGCGCTCCACCCTCTTCCCCGAGGTTGTCATGCGTCCAGCGCTTGCCGTCCGGGTGGTCCTGACCACCCTGCCCCTCTCCGCCTGCCTGATCGGCCAGGCGACACCGACCTACGTCACGTCCAGCGAGAACTACGCATATGGCGTGATGACCTACGACCAGGTCCGTGACCGGCTGGTCGTCGGCACCGCATCACGAGCGCTGTGGGAGTGGGACGGAACGTACTGGGCCAAGGCCCAACCGGAGCTCAGCCACCGCCCGCAGGCCGCCCTCTACGATGCCGCCCGAGGCCGCGTCTTCTTCGTCTCGGCACCGGACCTGGTCGAGTACGACGGTCACGCGCTGATCGAACACCCGTTGCCGGGTCCAGCCAACGCGCCCGCCGTCACGTCGGTGACCGCCGATACCGGCCGCGGTCGCCTCGTCTTGATCCGCCCGAACGGGATCATCGACACATCGGTCTTCGAATGGGATGGCAGCACGTGGACACCGGTCAGCGCGCCGCCGACCGGCCGGCTCATGCGCACCGCTGCCTACGACGCGGCGCGAGGTGTCACCGTCGTGATGGCCGCGGTGCCTGGCACCTTCCCGGCCGATGAGACCTGGGAGTACGACGGCAGCACCTGGTCGATGCGGCTGGCCGGCGTCGATCAGCGCGACGCCATCTGCTACGACCCGGTCGGGCAGCGTGTGATCTCGACCGGGCAGGTGACGAAGGCATGGAACGGCGCCACCTGGCAGCAGGTCGGCAATGGCTCGGCGCTGCCGCTGAACGGCACGCTCAGCACCGGCGCCGATCCGGCGCACCAACAGCTGTTCGGCTTCAGCGCGATCGCCGCCGGCAACCCGATCTGGAGCTGGGACGGCAGCATCTGGAGCCAGGTGCTGAGCGGGCCATACCCGCAGTTCGGCGCCTTCAAGAGCGTCCACGATCCGATCCGTGGCCGAACGGTGATGCTCGGAGATCGCCACTTCGAGTGGGACGGCGCGAGTTGGTTCGAATACCCGACCACCGCTGGCCCGGCGTTTCCGATCACCGGCGTCTTCGCGTTCGACGAGGCCCGCGGCGAGGTCGTCGTGGTCGGCGGCGGCACCTCGACCGAGACCTGGGTCTGGCGCAACGGCAGCTGGCGGCTGGCCGCGACCAACGGGCCGAACACCTCCTACCGCCCTGCGATCTGCTACGACCCGGTCCGCCAACGCGTGGTCTTGCTCGGCGACGGCAACAGCTGGGCGGTGCAGCATTGGGAGTGGGACGGCATCGCCTGGACGCTCGTCGCGGCCTCGACCCCGGTCGGTTCACCGGGCGTCGCCGGCTACGACCGGGTGCGCTCGCGCCTCGTCGTCGTCGACAGCAGCCTCCACACCTCGGAGTACGACGGCACCTCCTGGACCACCTTGCAGTCCGGCAGCCCGCTCGGCACCGAGATCGTCTGGGACGTCGTGCGACAGGCGCTGCAGATGAACGATGGCGGCCAGCGTTACGAATGGACCGGCACCGGCTGGCAGTGGCGCTTCGCCAGCAGCGGCCAGCTCGCCTACGACGTGCGCCGCAACGCGATGCTGGTCGTCGACTACAACTCGCTGCGCACCGAGACGACGCAACCGGCGACCGCCACCGACTACGGCAGCGGCTGCGGCGGTGCGACCACCATCACTTCGTTGACGGCGTTCGGCCGCCCGCGCATCGGCGACCCGGCGGGACACATCGATCTGCGCGCCGAAGCGGCTCTGCAGCCGGCGCTGATCGCGTTCGCGTTCGCCACCGCCAACGTATCGATCGGCAACGGCTGCACGCTGCTGCTGCAAAACCCCGCGGCGGTGTCGCTGCAGCTCACCAATGCCAACGGTTGCGTGCATCATCCGATGCCGGTGCCGGCCTACCTCGGCCTGGTCGGTGTCACGATCCACGCCCAGGGCGCCGTGCTGGATCCGGCGTCGCCGGGCGGTTTCGGCCTGACCCAGGGCCTGACGCTCGTGCTCGGCCACTGATCGCGGCCGACCTCACCGACGCAGCATGCCGAGCAGCAGGTCGTGAACGTCGGTCGCCGCAACCCGATCCCGGGCCAGCTGCCGGTCGCTGCACAGCAACACCGGGCCGGCCTCGTCGTCCTCGAACAGGCGACCATGGCTGCCCATGACCTGTGATGGATCGGTCGGGATCACGTCCATCAGGTAGCGGAAGCCGAGCATCTTCTTCGCCAGGGTCTTCGCCACCTTGAGCCTGGGGAATCGGATCGCGGGATCGACGAACAGCTCCGCCGGGTCGTAGCCCGGCTTGCGATGGATGTCGACCGTGGGCGCGAAGTCCGGTCGCCTGGCCTCGTCGAGCCAGTAGTGATAGGCGAACCAGCAGCCCGGCTCGGCGATGCAGACCAGCTCGCCGCTGCGGTCGTGGTCGATGCCGAGTTCGCGTTGCTGAGCGCGATCGAGCACGCGCGCGACCCCGTCGGTCGCCTGCAGCAGCGCGCGGACGCGCGCCTGATCGGCGCTGTCGCGGATGTAGACATGGGCGCACTGGTGATCGGCGACGACGAACGCGCGCGATGCGCCGCAGTCGAGCAGCTGGCCGTGACTCGTCTCCTGCACCCGCAGCAGACCCTGGTCGTGCAGCAGGCGATTGAGGAACACCGGTCGTTCGGCCTGCTCGATGCCGTACTCCGACAATACGACGACGTGCGCCTTCCGTTCGCGTGCCGCCTCGATCAGCCGCGCGCATTCGGCGTCGAGTTCTGCGACCGCCCGCTGGCTGCGCGGGTCGTCGGGGCCGAAACGCTGGTGGTCGTAGTCGAGGTGTGGCAGGTAGACGAGCATCAGCTCGGGATCGTGGCGCCGCAGCACCGCGAGTGCCGAGGACGTGATCCAACGCGTGCTGGCGATGCCGGCGCGCGGGCCCCAGAAGTCGAACAACGGGAACGGGCCGAGCTCCTGCTGCAGTTGCTGTTGCAGCTCCGGCGGCTCACTGTAGAGGCCCGGCTTCTTCAGCCCGTCGGCGTGGTACTCCGGCCGCGGCGTCACGCTCCAGTCGACCGTCGGCGCATACATGTTGTACCACCAGAACATCTTCGCCGTGCGCGCACCGAGCTCGCGCCGCGCGATCTCGTAGAGCTTCTCGCCCTGCACGAGCTGGTTGCTCTGCCGCCAGAACATCACCTGCGCCAGATCGCGGAAGTACCAGCCGTTGCCGACGACCCCGTGACCGGACGGCAGCAGCCCGGTCAGGAACGTCGCCTGCACCGAACAGGTGACGGCCGGGAACACGGTATCCAGCGGTGCGGCGAAGCCGTGATCGCCGAGCCCGCGCAGGACCGGCGCGTGCGCCAGGTCCCTGGGTCGCAGTCCGACGGCGATGACGACGAGCAACTTCATCGGGTGTGGTGTACGGAACCGGGGTCACACCACAACTGTCCGTTCGCCGCGTGGCGCGATGCCGGCACGCTACACGCCATCGACACCTGCCCATCGATCGCGTCCCTTCCAGAACGGGCATGTCGGGCAAGCCTCGCCATCCGGGTAGTCGATCCCCTCCTCGTGCGGACACCCGATGATGCCTGGACTCATCACAACGGTTCGCACACCTCGCCGCAGGAGCATCTGGACAATCTCCATCTCGATCGTCGCATCCTGACGAATGTCGCCTCGGCCGACGGTCCAGCGCTCGAGTTCATCGGCATCGGCCCCGTCGGCCAGGATGATCCCGACCGCCACCTTGGTCGCGATCTGGTCGGTGGGTCCATAGAGGGCGATGGTCGCAAGGGGATACCCTCTGAATCCTCGCCTGGACTTCTTTCTCAGCTGCTGCATCGGATCAAGGGCAGCACAGCGCGCCCGGTTCAGGGCAATCCACTTTGCGGACCGTCCGCTGCAACCGGTTGAATGGGCTGCGTTCTCTGCGCCAATTCAATACCACCTTCAGGAACGCGGGTCGAACCCGAAGGCGCGCAGCTCCTGCTCGCACCGGCAGGCCTTCGCAAGGCGCGCGGCCCAGGCGACGGCCTCTTCGCGCGAGGGCAGTTCGAGCACGGTGAAACCGCCGTCAAGCGGCGGCGCCCACGGGTAGCCTCCCGCGGCGACCGAGCCGTCGGCAGAGACGAGCACGGGCGGCACGTCTTCGTCGATGCCGCCGCCGAAGACGTAGACGCCAGCGGCCTTGGCCCTCTCGATCACGGCGTGCGCGTCGCGTCCGACGGCCTCCCGTTCGCCCTCGGGCACGACCATCGCCGCACCGGGAAAGGAGATCAGATACTTGGTCATGGTGCGCAGATCCTGGAGCTACCTGGCTGGCGTTCTACCGCCTGATCGCCTGCAGACTCGCCCCTCGCTGGGTCGAGCCTCAGAAGCTGCTGCAGTATCGCGGACACTTCCCGAACGACGATGCCGCCGTGACCAAGTTCTTCTACCTGGCGCTGCGACGCCTCGAGCATGTCGATCTCTGCCGCAACGCCGCAACTGCGGCCAGGTGGTCGACGGCAGCTATGGGCAGTCTCGGGTCCACGGCGATAGTCGGGCCGGGGCCATCGGCACACGTTGCAGGGGATCGGAGCAAGACCACACGATCAGCTGCTGCGGCTCAGGCATCGGGCCGTGACCGCTCCGAACTCTCGAGGACGCAGCGGCCGACAAGCCCGCCACTGAAGACGATGGCCCCGATCATCAACCACTCGCCCAAACTCATGCTTCGGATGCTCGACGGTGTGCACAACGTGAAGGCCACTGAGCTGCGAGCGGTCGACTGGGTTACTCGCCCATGGTCTTCCTTTGCCTCTGGGTTTCCTCGCCCTCGGCGTTCCGCTCGGCAGCTGCTGGCGCTAGTTGGACAGCTACTCTACACCGGCTTGGTGCCTGATGCGCGAGCGCGCCTGCTTGAGCAACTCGCGGTAGTCCGTCTTGAGCGGCTCGACAAGCGCCCTTTGAAGCAACCCATGGACCCGGCTGAGGACGAACTCCTCGGACGCATCATCGATCGACAGCTTGTCGTCATCCTCAAGCCGCGACAGGAACTCGAACAGGACGAGTGCCGAGTCCGCATCCAGTCGAATCTCGTGATGACTGTCCATGCCAGCTGAGCCTGTCCAACGGATTTGCGACTGAGCTGCGAGCGCCTCTGGGCGCTCGTCGGATCCTGCGTCGTGTTGGGCCGCCTCATTCAGTATCCGACCGTGCAGCGAAGGCCATCGGAAACATCCACTATCTGCAGCGAGCACGGAAAGCAGGTGTAGCCAAGCGCAACACCCTGCGCGAAGAACTGAAACCCGACAAACGAAGGCGAACTTGGAATGGCGATCGAGACGCTTCCAGGCACCGTCATGTCATGGCTGTTGAGCATGATGCAACTGGGAAACCCAGGAAGTGTGACCGTAGTGCTAGTCTGACTGAAACCGAGCAGGATGAACGTCTGCCAGGACATGTTGCCCGTGCCGCCGTTTCCGCCCCAGAAGAGCGAGAAGCTCGTGCCGACTTGCGGAAGGCCCTGTGTGCTGATTGATGGCGAAAGTGAATTGGGGGGGGCAAGACGAGCCGTAGAAGGAGACGCTGGCCATGGTCTGACCGGGCAGGGCCATGGCGAACACGATCAAGACCAAGAGTGCGCGGGCCATACGGTAACCTCCTGAAGATTCTGTTGCCGTCTAGAGAGATGCGGTGCCAGGCCAACCTGCAGCGTTAGCGGGGTGGCCGAGCTGTGCCCCCCCTCCAAGACTATCGCGGGCCCGGAGCACGGGAAGCCCCGGTCGGCCCAACGTGCTGGCGATCAGCGGCGCCGCAAAGCGGCGTCCGTCTGCATCGCCTTGTTAGATGCCAAGCCCCGCATTCGTTTCGCGACGTCAAGTGGGCAGTCCGCATGGTACCGGCACGCACGGCATTCTTCTTCCTCGGTAGGCTGCATCTTCGAGAAACTGTAGACGCCACACTTGATTTCCTGCTGGTCCAGCCAGTACTGCTTTCGAGCGTAGACGGGGTTGCCTCCGTTAAGTGATAGTCCAGATACGGAGAGGATTAGCGCATCTTTCTCCCGCAGTTGGATGGGTCCGATGATGTTGTCGACTGCTTTCAGAGTTGCCATCTGTTCCGCATGCCCATCATCGGACACCGTTCTGAGCGAAGTGAGCAGTCCGGCAGGAGTGTACGTGTCTCGAAACAGGTCCAGCTTGAGGCCGAACCCCCTCCGAAGAATCACTGGATCCTCCTCCACCTGCTGCACCCGCCCCAAAGACACGTTGACGTTGACCTGCACGAGGTCATCAGCGTCGTCATTGCGAAAGCAAAACAAAAAGTCATTGCGTTGCGGGTCATATCCGCATGCGTCGGGAAACGCGATTCGTGCCCTTCTCGTCGTCAATCTGAAAACTACAATCCCGATAATCACTGAATCCAGCAGGAGTCCCACCAGCGTCTGACCTGCCGCGACGTAACGCTTCAATCCCGTGGGACGGTAGTCGCCATAGCCGAGCGTGCTTTGCGTGGTAAGGGAGAAGTGGAGGCAGTCATCGAATTGAATCGCGGAATCAGAATCGCTCTCGATCAGCCCCGAGGGGAGATAGGTGTAGACCAGCGCGAAGGTGAACGCGATCGCCGAGTAGGAGGCAAGAAGGACACCGAGCAAGACGCCTGGCCGAACAACGAGCGCTCGATGGGTGAGTCGACTGAGCAGTGCGGTACGCATCGCCACTCTGGCTACCTCGTGCATCTAACGTCTCTGGCGCTGAGCCGCGAGCGCCTCTGGGCGCTCGTCGGCTCCTGCGTCGAGTTGGGGCGCCAAGCTACACGATGCGAAGCACCTCCTCCGGGTGAAAGTAGAGGTGGATCGCATCGAATCCGTGCCGAGACCGGAGAACTTGAGAGGCATCCCACCGCACCATCCCGGATCTGCGTGTGCCGTCGACGACGATGAGCAACTCGACGCGCGCCACAGCCGAGCGGTACGTGGGCAACCGAGCTGCCTTGTCCTGAATCACGGGCAGCACGTCCGCGAGCCCAACCTGGCCACGCCAGCCCATGGAGTTGTCGATGCTGACCCATCGACGGTACTGCCCAGCTTCTGGCGGCAGCGCCACCAAGTGTAGGGTTAGCCCATCCTCCTCAAGCGTGGTGCGGGCCCAAGGAACTGAAGGGCGAGCTGCCTTGAGCCGCGTAACCAAACCGTGCCGTTTGACCGCGGTCGGGTCGGAGAAGGATGCTTGAAGGTGCAGGGGCAGGCCGTCAGCTGCGTAATAGTCGACGGCCAGCTGACGAAGGCCCTTGGTCCGCCGTGACTCCACGCTCTTGGCAGGCGAGCCGGATTTGCCGACCGAAGCCTGGTCGCGGAACATCTGAACCACCTCCAGACCGAACTGCTCGCCGCCGCATGCGATGAGGAAGTCAGGCGACTCGCGCTCCTCGATGATCGAATACGACTCATTGAGGCGAGCGAAGAACGCCTCGACGTAGATTCGCTCACCGATCTTCGATGCCATGGAGGTCGCCCCAACGTCTATCACGCTGAGCCGCGAGCGCCTCTCGGCGCTCGTCGGCTCCTGCGTGCAGTTGGGCAGCCTACCACAACCGCCGCAGATGGAACTCAGCCGGCCCCCTTCGTCGACCATCAATCTCCTCCTCACGTGGCAGCCCCGAATACCAGGGCATGAGCCAGTTCGGCATCTCCGGCAATCGAGGCACATGCCGTCAGACGGCGCTCCAATTCGACCAGGTCGTTCATCGCATCCGCAAGGGCGGACGCCAGTGCTTCGGTCGGAACGACGATGTCGCCATCTACCTTCGGTTTGAACGGTCCCAAGGCATCGCAATCCAGGCATAAAATCCGGACGTTGGGGCCTTCGCGAAGTGCCTCTGGCGATGGATGCCCTGCAGGAGCGATGGCTCCTGCATCGAATCCGGGCTCTAATACCGCAAGCCACGACGCTGCGTCGGAAAGGTCACCGCAGCACTGCGGGTAGAGGACTCGCTTGGAGTCGACCTCGAGGACGATTCCACCGAACAGCGGAACGGTCTCTTGGATCGGCTCGTTGCCCTCGATCAGGGGGGCAAAGTGCACAGCAAGAAGCACAGGCAACTCATCTGCTGCGATGTCCCTGACATCGACGAACCCATGATCGAGCCTCGGCGCAGTCGCCAACTGATTCGGCCACTCGACAACGGCGATCGCCCGAACTTCACGGGCCACGGCACTGGCTCTGTGTGACTCCACGGTCATCCTGCGCCCTCGATTCGGCCTGCCCAACTTGTCTTCGTCAGGGCTCGTCACCCCGTGTGACGCAGCTCTCGAGACCCGCGCATCGTACCACACGTTCATCCGCGTCAAGCCCTTACTGGAACACCGCTCGCATCGCCCCCGCCGCCCCCGGCGCATCGCTGACCACAACCATTGATCCGGACCATTCCCCACCAGCACCGCCGAATAGCGTGACCCGTTCAATTCCGCCGTTATCACCGCCCCACTGACCCACCCCTCCCTCCACCTCACAAACTGTCCATCGGACTCCGCACACCCGCCGGCCCCCGGTTCAGGACATGCGTGTAGATCATCGTCGTCGTGACGCTGGCGTGGCCGAGCAGCTCCTGGACGGTGCGGATGTCGCTGCCGTCCTCGAGGAGGTGGGTCGCGAACGAATGGCGAAACGTGTGACAGGTGGCGCGTTTGCTGATGCCGGCGACGCGGACGGCCTGGCGCACGGCGTTCTGGAGGACGGTCTCGTGGAGGTGGTGGCGGCGGAGTTGCCCGGTCTCCTCGTGGAAGTAGGTGCGGGTCGCGGGGAAGACCCACTGCCAGGGCCACTCGCGGCCGGCGTTGGGGAGCTTGACGGCGAGTGCGCTCGGTAGCTCGACCCAGCCGGCCCCGTTGGCGAGGTCACGCTGGTGCTGGGCGCGAACGGCGGCGAGCTGGGCGGCGAGCTGCGCCTTGCATGCTGCCGGCATCATGACCTGGCGGTCCTTGGCTCCCTTGCCGCGGCGGATGGTGATCTGATTGCGGTCGAAGTCGAGGTCCTTGACGCGCAGGCGGCAGCATTCGAGGAGGCGCAGGCCGGCGCCGTAGAGCAGGGTGGCCATCAGGCGCGGCAAGCCCTGCATGGCATCGAGCACGGCGCGGACTTCGATGCGCGACAGCACGACGGGCAGGTGGGTCGGGCGCGGTGCGCGGACGAGGTCGTCGAGCCAGGGCAGGTCCTGGCCGAGCACGTGCCGGTACAGGAACAGGATCGCGGACAGGGCCTGGTTCTGGGTGGCGGCGGCGACGCGTTGCTCGGTGGCGAGCTGGTTCAGGAACGCGCTGACCTCGGCGGCGCCGACGGTGGCGGGATCGCGGCGGTTGCAGAACAGCCAGTAGCGGCGGATCCAGTGCAGGTAGGCGCGTTCGGTGCGCAGGCTGCGATGGCGCAGGCGCAGGGCGTCGCGGATGCGGTCGGACAGGCGGGGCACGCCGAACGGGGAGGGTGCTGGCTGCATGCGCCCTGCTGTGTTCCGCAGGGGCCAGAGGTTGCACGCGAATCGGAGAATCCGAGCGGGCCAACAAACAACGATGTGAGCGGCACCGCGGCTCGCTCCCCCACGCCTTGCTTCCAGGCTCAGCGGTCTTCGACGACGCGCACGGCGGAGTCGAGCTCCACCCCGGTGACCACCTGCACCTTCCCGGTCCGCGGCCAGACGATCTCCACCCGCACGATCTTCTCCGCCGCACCCAGCCCGACGATCTGCCGCATCGGGCTGCAACCGAAGCTGCCGCCGCTGCCGACGTGCTTGTAGATCGAACGTTCACGACCGTCCTCGATGGTGACGACGCGGATCCTGGCACCGATCGGCGTGCGGCTCGACGCGGTGCCGATCAGATGCAGCGACAGCCAATGGTTGCCGAAGCCGGGGTTGCGATAGAGCGCGTTGCGGAACGTGTCACTGGGATAGGCGCCGCCCATCTCGGCGAAGATGTCGAGATCGCCGTCGTCATCGATGTCGGCGAAGGCGATGCCGTGGCCCTTCTGCAGGTGGCCGAGGCCGCTGCTCATCGTCACGTCGTGGAACGCGCGGCCGGCGGCGTTGCGATAGAGCAGGTTCGGCATCAGGTTGTAGTAGTTGGGATCGCCGGTGCCGAGGTAGATGTCGAGCCAGCCGTCGTTGTCGAAGTCGCCGTAGTTGGCGCCCATCGGCAGGCTCGGATAGGTGAGGCCGAGCTCGGCGCCGACCTCGCGGAAGCGGCCCTTGCCGTCGCCGCGGTAGAGGCTGGGACGGCCGTAGGGGACAGGCAGCCCGAGCACGTGGGCGGCGATGTGGCTGACGTCGGTGGCGTAGTGGCTGGCGAACAGGTCCAGCGCGCCGTCGTTGTCGAAGTCGAAGAACCAGGTCGGGAAGCCGAGCTGCGGATCGGTGACGCCGCGCTCCTCAGCGACATCTCTGAAGGTGCCGTCGCCGTTGTTCTCGTAGAGGCGGTTGTCGCCGTCGGCGTTGCTGACGTAGAGGTCGGGATCACCGTCGCCGTCGATGTCGCCCCAGGTCACGGCCTTGGCGTAGCGTCCGTTGAGAACGCCGGCGGTGCGGGCGACGTCGGCGAAGGTGCCGTCGCCGTTGTTGCGAAACAGCTGCGACGGGCTCGGCGCGCGCTGTGAGTACTCGTTGCCGATGTAGAGGTCGAGGTCACCGTCGCGGTCGTAGTCGGCCCACGCCGCGGCCTGGGTCGGATGGTGCACCTCGCCGAGTCCGGCACCGAACGTGACGTCGATGAAGGTGCCGTCGCCGTTGTTGCGCACCAGTGAGTTCGGGTGCCTGCCGGTCTCGTACCACCAGGCGCCGCGCAGGACGAGGAAGTCGAGGTCGCCGTCGTTGTCGTAGTCGGCCGACACCAGGTTGAGACCGCCGGTCAGCCCGAGCAGGCCGGCCTGCTCGGTGCGCTCGACGAACGTGCCGTCGCCGTTGTTATGGAAGAAGCGCAGCTGCGCGTCGGGTCGCCAATCGGAGGCGACGATGTCGAGGTGATCGTCACCGTCGAAGTCGTCGACGATGACGCCACCGGCATTGCCGTCGGTGTCGACGCCGAGTTCGCCGGCGATGTTGCAGAACCGCGCGACCGGCTCGGCGGACTCGAGCGTCGAGCGCGGCAGACGCCAGGCCTCGGGCACGCCATCGGGCCAGGTGCCGAGCGTCATGTGCGCGAGGTTGAGCAGCCACTGCGAGGACAGGTGCCAACGATAGGTCGGCTCGGTGTTCTGCAGCACCTCGATGAAGTAGTGGCAGGCGTTGGTCGAGCCCTCCGTCGCGGTGTGCTGCGCGGGTGCGGCAAACGGCAGGATGCAGCTCTCGGGGACGGCCTGTTTGCAGCAGTTCTCGGTCTCGCCGAGGCGCATCCAGGCCACCCCGAGGTAGAAGCTCGCGGCCACCGCCGCGTCGATGTCACCCTGGACCTGACCTGTTTGCAGGCCGGTGCGCAACGCGTCGAGGATCTCGATGCCGCGCCGCTCGTTGCCGAGCTGGAGCTCGGCAACGCCGGTGTCGAGTCGCAGTCGCCAATCCGCACCGGCTCCCGCCGCGAGCAGCTGGCGGCGCAGGTCCTCGGCCTTCTGCACGCCGAAG
>JAGQRA010000371.1 GCA_020425885.1 Planctomycetota bacterium
AGAGGAGTCGCTTTGGCTTCCTGTTGGCTTCGCAACCTCAGGTACGCCCGAGCCTCCTCTCGAAATTCACCCGGCTCGTGAATAGTCCGGGCTAGAGACCGTGATCACGCCGTTCAGCTTCGGTGAGTTCGCCCGCTTCCGTTCCGCGACCCTGCCGCAAGCGACGACCCTGATGTCCGCCGCCGAGGAGTCGGCGTGGCTCGCCAGGCTGGACGAGTACTTGACGATCGGCGGCTTCCCGGAGGCGGCTCGTCCGGATCTGGCATCCGAACGAGTGAACCTCCTGCAAGGATACGTCGACGCCGTTCTCTTCCGCGACATCGCGGAACGTCATCGCATCGAGAATCTCGTCGCGATGCGGGCATTCGTACGCCAGTTGCTGCGTCAACCGGCGACCGTGCTGAGCGTCAACAAGGTCCACCAGGACTTCCGGTCGCGAGGCATCGCGGCGTCCAAGGAGACGCTGCTCGCGCTGCTGAACCACCTCGAGGACGCGTTCCTCGTGTTCACGGTTCCGATCGCCAGCCGCTCCGAGCGGCGCCGACAGACGAACCCGCGCAAGATCTACCTCGCCGACCATGGCCTGGCCGTCGCCTTCCAAGCCGCACCGAGAATCGACCGCGGCCGACATGTCGAGAACGTCGTGGCTTGCGAACTCCAGCGCCGTTGCCGTGACCTCGCCTACGTGCGCACTGAGCAAGGCCACGAAGTCGATTTCCTCGCCACGGCGTCCGACGGCAGCACGCACCTCATTCAGGTCGCCGAGGACGTCGGCGACGCACGCACGCTCCAGCGCGAGATCCGATCTCTGATCGCCGCCGCCGCGCAGCACAAAGGCGCTCGCCAGACCTTGATCGTTCATCGACCGATACCGCGCGACGTCGAGGTGCCGCAGGGCGTAGAGGTCGTCGTGCTGTGGCGCTGGCTGCTCGCACCCACCGTGGCATGACGACGACGTCGTTGGCCGCCGAGGCCGTGGTGCTCTCGTGCTTCCGTGGCGCGATCGGCGTCCTGATCAATGGCCTCCCGAGACCGGCTGACTTGCAGAGCGTGGACATCGGCAGGGCTTCGACTTAGCGGTGCGGGATCGGGTCGTCCGCACAGGGCTGCGCGGCAAGATCTGAGGTGCGAGTCGGGCTGCGCCAGGGCCTCGGCCATCAGGTTCCGGAGCCGGAGTTGCTCGTCAGGATCGAGGGTTGCGAGCCGAGCCGACTATGCCATCGGGCTTTCCGCATGGCGGACCGAGCACTCGATCATCTGCCTCGAGGCGCTGACCCCCGGCACCAGCGTCAGCGATGCGACCGCGGCCAGGGTCATGTGCCATTCGACGACGATCTGCTCGAAGTAGGAGACCCCGATGAAGTTCATGCAATGCATGAACATCGCGGTGCCGAGGGCCCATGCCGTCAGGCGGAACGACTTCGGGCTGCCGGGCATGCGCAGGCTGCGCGATACGCCCATGAAGCCGGTCACGATGCAGGCACAGAACAGGGTGAGGCGCCAGATGCCGCCGGCCACGCCCTCGACCACATACTGGTTGGTGACGTCGTGCAGGCCGGGTCCCCATTGCCCGGTCGTCAGCGTTCCGACCAGCCACCACTCACTGAAGTGCTCGAAGAACTTGTCGACGAGGTGATACCGGTGCCAGCCGGTCGAGCCGCTGACGATGTCGACCCGGGCCAGCAGGTGCCAGACCGGCATGTTCATCAGCACGAAATGCAGCACGGCGAGCCAGGCGACGATCAGCCAGCGCCACCAGCGCAGCGCGCCGCGCACCAGGATGGCGGCGCCGCCCATGATGCCGAACAGCACCGCCATGATCGGCGTGCTCGAGGAGGACAGCACGACGATCAGCAGCGCCGAGGCGACGCCGCAGAGCGGCAACAGCCAGCCGCGCCCGAGCCAGCCGCGGACGAAGTAGAACGGGACCAGGCAGGCCCAGAAACAGCCGGCCAGGATCGAGTGGGCGAAGGCGCCCTGGCAGCGCAGCCGGCCGTTGCGGATGTCGGTGAACTGCGGCACGCCACCGAAGATGTGGAACATGTTCTGCTGCGTACGGCTCTCGATGATGAAGCTGACCGCGACGCCGAAACTGCAGATCACGAACAGCATCGCCAGCCGCACCAGGTCGTCGGGATCGCGGATCAGCTGTCGGAACAGGAAGTAGGTCATCATCGCGTCGCCGGCGGTGCCGACCCGGTTGATGAACATGGTCAGGGTCATCCCGTTGAGCGTGCCGAACACAATCGAGGCGCCGGCCCAGAGCACCATGAAGCGATCGAGGTGGTTCCAGAGCAGGGGGCGGAGTTCGCCGCGCAGGATCAGCCGCGCCCAACAGGCGGCGAGCGCGACGCGGATGAACGTGAAGTCGACCGAAGCGATGACGACGCGCTGGGCGGCCGGGATGAAGCAGAGCAGCAGGATGATCGGCAACCCGGCGTAGCGCTTCTTGGCGAGGAAGCCGATGCCGATGACGAGCACCAGCGCGGCGAGGCCGATCGGGTGGACCTGGGTAGTGCCGCCGACCTCCTGACCCGCCTGGGCGGGAATGTCGGGATCCTGAAAGAAGGTCAACACGGTTGCTGTCGGCTCGTCGCAGGCCATAGCTTTACCCGAACTGCCAATGGCAGCGGCGACTCAAGCTCAATGCCCTGGCCCGTCGAAGATCTCTGCAGCAGCGTCGTGAATCCAGTCTCCGCAGCACCTTCCCGGGTCTGTCGGGGCCGATGTCCCTGAACTCCGGATCCAAGTGACACCCCCCTCTCGCAGTCTGGCCTCCGGCCTGTCCCTGTCG
>JAGQRA010000372.1 GCA_020425885.1 Planctomycetota bacterium
ATCGCGCCAGCGGACGGGCGCGCGTTCGACTGCTCCGCGTCGCGCGCACCGTCGCCGATCTGCGCGACGCCGACACCATCGCCGACGAGGACATCCTCGAGGCCGCCGCGCTGCGCCGATTCCGCGCCTGACCTCGCCGCCGACGTTGCTCTATCCCTCGGTCAGCGGCCGATCGGGATCCGCACGTTCCGTTCCTTCGGTTCGCGGTCGCGCAGCGGTCCCTGCATCGGCGGCTCGATCGACTTCGGCTCGAACTCGATCGTGCGCAGCACCGCGGCGAAGTCGGCGGCGAGTTCGCTCCAGGCCGAGGCCGGCGCACGACAGGTCAGCACGAGGAACTGGCCGCGATCGGGGATCACGTCGACCGTGGCCCGGACCCGCACCTTGGCGACCGTTCCCGTGGCGATGATGCGGATGGCGGCGCGATCGCGCACGGTGACGCGCTCGCGACCCTCGACGGCGAGCCCGGGGTGCATGAGATGGAACCAGTTGGTCACGGCATCGGCTGCCATCTCGGGCATGGTGTCGGCCGCCAGGTGATCGATGCGTACGAGTCCGATCGTCGCGGCGTGGGCATCGCAGGTGAGGGCCACCTGCCCGGCCGGCAGCTCCGCTTCGACGCGCCAAGCCGGGTTGGGCACCCACAGCCCGAAGGCGCCGCCGGCCTCGTGCGCCAGTGCCGCCGGAATCGCTGTCTGCCCGACCTGGCCGCGGGCGCGACGCGCGCTGGTCGGCACCGCGACCAGCGCCGGACCGGCGAGTTCGCGGCGCACCGTCACCATGCCGGCATCGAGCCACTCGGCATTGGCGGTGTGACTGCCGGACTCGACGACCTCGCTGATGTGGCGCAGCTCGCCATCGAGCGTGACCGCGCGCGGTCGCGCCGCCGCGAAGCTGCGCAGCGTGATCTCCTCGCTGGCGGGATCGAACATCGGGCAGGCATCGATCGGCGCGCCGGTGGCGCGGGCGACCGCGCGCGCCAGCAACGGGAACGTCGGACCGCCCTGCCACGGATAGCGCCGCTCGCTCTGGCCCGAGCCGTCGACGCGGACCACCACCAGTTCGCCGGCCTCGATGCGGGCATCGACGATGCGTTCGTCGACGACACGGTCGGGCTGGCCGGCGACCTCGCCGCCCGGCAGCGCGGCGATGGCGAGCATCGGCTCGCTCTGCCGTTCGCGGAAGTAGCATCGCTGCGGCGTGAGGCCGTGGTCGGCGCTGCAGATCGACGTCACCTGATAGCGCCGCTGACCGTCGGCGAACTCGTACTCCTCGTTCGCGGTGATCGAGCCATCGGCCGCGACCACGACCGCGGCGTGCAGCCAACCGACCGCCGCCCCGCTGGCGTCATGCAGAATGAACCACTCGTCGCGCGGCGCGATCGCCGGCGCGGCGGGCGTGATCAGCGCACCCGCCGCACGGCGCACCCGGGCGATGCGGTTGCGGGCGATGCCGACCATGGCACCGTGATCCAATTCGAACTGGACGTAGCCGTCGAGCTCGGTCGTGATGCGGCCCTCGAAGATCTCGCCGTTCTTCAGCTCGATGACGTCGAGGCGGGTGGCTGCCGGAGCCTCGGCCCGGGGCTCCGGTTCCTGGAACGCGGACAGACAGGACAACAGCAGGATGAGGGCGGTCATGGCGGTCCTCGACTATCGAACCGCCGCTGCCATCGGCTTTACGGCTGCTGCAAGATGCGACGCCAGCCGACCCCTGCGAGGCCGATGCCGAGTAGCAGGACCGGCACCAGCAGCAGCCCCGAAGGCACGCCGAGCAGCGCGCCCCAGAAGGTCCACCACAGGTGCCGCCCGCCGCGATCCTGCCAATGCAGCGGCGCCCATGCCTGTCGCGCCGTCACCGCCCGGACGCCGAACAGCGGTTCGATCGTGTTCGCGCTGCCGTTGCGCGGCCGTTGCTCCTCGTCCTCGAAGCCGCCGGTCAACGAGCGGAACAGGTAGCTCCAGTTGGCGTGCAGCGCCGAGTAGCGCGGCTCGAAGAAGTAATGGTCGGCGGCGTCGAGGTTGTCCCAGTCGACCTGGCTGATGCGACCGGCCTCGAACTCGCGCTGATAGAACGCGACGGCGGCCTGCCCGGCGAGCTGGCCAAAGCCGCGGGTCGGCGTGACGATCCCGGTCAGGTTGACCAGCGCGCCGGCGAGGAGCAGCAACAGGAACGTGCGCCGATGCGAGGTCCACGGCCGCAGCTGTGGCAGCATGATCGCGAGCAGACAGGTGATCCCCGGGGTCACGTAGCGAACCCCCCAGCACTGTCCCGCCTGCCAGCCGGGAGTCGACGAGAACATCAGCATCGGCACCAGGAACAGGCACCATGCGAGCCACCGCAGCCGCAACGGCGGCCGCGTGCCGTGGCCGTGATCATGATCCACGAGATCGGGGTTCGCGGCCCGACTCCGGCGCAGCGACAGCGGCACCACGAGCCAGAGCAGCGGCGAGAACCAGAGGATGCCCTTGCCGGCCGCGAACAGGATCTTGGTCGCGCCGAACAGGATCGGGTAGTTGAACCACGATCCGGCCTCGGGGTAGCCCGTATCGGCGACGTCGCCGTAGCGCAGGTAGTTGACGAGCAGCAGCAGCGCGAGGCACGGCAGACCGCCGAGGGCGAACCAGAGCACCTGTCGCAGCCGACCGTGGCGGTGCGCGGCCAGCGCGATGGCGACGATCAGGAAAGGGACCAGCGTGCCATGCTGGTAGCGCGACAGCACGGCGCAGCCGGCGGCGCAGCCGCCGAGCAGCAGTGTCCGGGGCGTGCCCTGGCCGACCACGGCACGCACGGTCGCCAACAGCGCGGCGAGCAGGAAGCATTGACCGGGGCCGTCGGAGAGGTTCTCGCGCACCAGCGGGAAGAACTGCGTGCCGAGCGCGATCGCGGCCGTCGACAGCAGAGCGTCGCGCCGTTTGGCACCGAGGCCGAGCGCGATCAGGAACAGCAGCAGGATCGACACCGCGCCGAACCCGGCCGGCAGCACGGCGACCAGGGCCTGATCGAGGACGTAATGCCCGTCGCGGTACGACGGACTCTGGAACAGGGCCGCGCCATCGAGGCCCGGAGCCACGGTCTCGCGGAACAACGTCTCGGCCCCGGGGAAGCAACGATCGAGCAACTCCCCGAACGCGACCGCCGGGACCATCAGCCAGATGTGTCCCATCGGAAACCAGACGTAGACGAGGCCGTTGCTGCCTTGCTTGCCGTACAGCGCGGTGCCCTCGGCTGCGGCACCGATCACCAGGTTGGCGATGAACTCCTCGCCGGGCCATTCGGGGTCGCGGCCGGTGCTGCGCAGGCCGCTATCGCCGCGCAGCCAGAGCGCCCGCGCGGCGTGCATCGTCATCGTCGCGTCGGTGTTCTCGAGGCTGCCGTGACCGGTGGCGAACAGCAGCAGGAAGGTCCCGACCAGGGCCTGCACCCAACGCCAGCGCATCAGCGTCCAGCTCCTGGCGTCAGGTCGATGCCGAGGATCGGCAGGCTCCACCACACCACGACCGGCACGAACAGCAACGCGGCCAAGAGGTCGATCCAGATCCCGGCCCGCGCCATCTGGGCGAACGTGATCTGCCGCGATGCGAAGACGATCGTGTTGGGCGGCGTCGCGATCGGCAGCATGAACCCGCACGACGAGGCGATGACGGCCGGGGCCATCAGCACCACCGGATCGAGGCCGGCGGCGACGGCGCCATCGCGGAACACGGGCAGCAGCATCGTCGCGCAGGCGGTGTTGCTCGCGACCTCGGACAGCGCGGTGATCGACAGCACCATGACGAACATCAGCAGCGCTGGATGCAGGGCGCCGATCAGCGGCTCGAGCATCTCGCCGAATGCCGCCGACAGCCCGGTCGGCCCGAACGCGTTGGCCATCGCGATGCCACCGCCGAGCAGCAGCAGCAGGTCGATCGGCATCTGCCGCGCTGCGTCCCAGTCGACGAGGTGGCTGCGCGCGGCGTCGCCCGAGGGGGTCACGAAGGCGAGGATCGCGACCAGCACGGCGACGGTGCCGTCGGCGATGAAGCGATCGCGTTCGCCGGCCGGCACGAGGTAGTGGGCCCAACCGTGCACGACCTCGCCGGCGCCGAGGTGGAAGTCACCGCGCGTCGTCCACAACAGCACCGCCACGCCGAACAGCAAGGCCGTGCGCTTCTCCGCCGCCGACCACCTCGGCAGGGCGCGGGCCTCGGCCAGCAGTTCGTCGCCGCGCCGATACCGGATACCGGGCACCGGCAGCGCGAACCGCACCAGCACGACGCTCGACAGCCAGGCGAACAGCAGCGCGTAGGGACCGAAGGCGAGCAGCCAGTCGAGGAACGACAGCGGGCGCGCGCCGGCTTCGACCAGCGGTTCGTGGGCGGCGAAGAACAACGCATTGGGCGCCGTTCCGATCGGCGTCGCCATGCCGCCGATCGAGGCCCCGAAGGCGATGGCACACATGATGCCGGCGGCGAAGTTCGACTGCACCTTCGGCGGCAACTCGCCGATCTCGGCCGAGCGCCTGACCAGCACGATGCCGATCGGCAGCAGCAGCAGCGCCGTCGCGGTGTTGCTGATCCACATCGACAGCACCGTGGCGGAGAGGAAGAACGCCGTGATCAGCCGGCGTGGATTCGGCCCGAATGCGACCACCGTGCGCAGCGCCAGCCGGCGGTGCAGGCCGCAGCGTTCGACCGCGAAGGCGAGCACGAAGCCGCCGCCGAACAGCCACAGGATCGGGTGGCCATAACCCGCGGTCAGCGTCGCCGTCGACTGCACGCCGAGCAGCGGCAGCAGCGCGAGCGGCAGCAGCGAGGCCGCCGCGATCGGCATCGCCGCCAACAGCCAGCACGATGTCGTCAACGCGGTCACGAACAGCAGGCGACACGCCGGCCCGGGGTCGGTGCCGTTCGGGTACGGCAGCCAGCGCCCGGCGATGGCCGTCAGCAGCCCGATCGCGACCGCGAGCCAGATCCGCGGCCAGCGCACCTCGCGCGGCCCTGCCGATGCGCCCCCGGTCGCAGCTTTCGTGCTCATGACTCGACGCAATCGGCGAGCCAGGCGAGATAGGCCGGCAGGCCGCCGCTGGCGGGCAGCTCGAGCACCTCGGGTAGGTCATACGGATGCAGCTCGACGATGCGCGCCCGCAGCGCGGCGGCGGCGGCAGGCGTGGTCTTCGCGATCAACAGCATCTCCTCGGCGGACTCGACCCGACCTTCCCAGCGGAAGCAGGACTGCACCGACGGCAGCAGGTTGACGCAGGCACAGAGGCGTTCTTCGACGAGCCGCTGCGCCAGTTCGCGACCGCCGAGCCGGCCTTCGGCATTGCCAGCCACCGGCGCCGTGCACAGCACGACGACAGCCACCGGCGCCGTCACTTGCCGCGCGCCAGCCGTTCGGCCAGCGCCGGGTGCAGGCCGGCGGCCAGGATCTTGGCCTGGGTTCGCCGGTAGTCGTACGGCACGCGGTGGATCTCGACCCGATCGCCGTCGACGACGGCGAAGCTGGCCCGCGGATCGCCGTCACGCGGCTGCCCGACGCTGCCGACATTGACGATGCACGGTCCTTCGAGGACGAACTCGCGCTGGTCATCGGTGGCCTGCAGGAAACGATAGTCCGGCCGATGGACACCGGGCCAGTGGGTGTGGCCGACGAAGCACGGGCGGTCGATCATGGCGAAGATCCGCTGCAGCTTCTCGGGCTCGAGGAAGCCGTCGCTCTTCAGCACGTATTCCATGACCGGATCGCGCGGCGAACCGTGACAGAACAGGAAGCCATGCGCCTCCATGCGCTCGGGAAGGCCACGCAGGAACTCCCACGCCGCCTTGCGGCCCGGGCGGAACAGCGATGGCTTGAGCAGCATCCGCGAGTGCACCAGAGCCTCGCGCGCCAGCGGGTTGAAATCGTCGAGCTCGTGGAACAGGCCCCAGTCGTGGTTGCCGAGGATCGTCCACCGGCAACGCTGCATGACGATGCGCGTCACCGGCAGCGGATCGGCGCCATAGCCGACCACGTCACCGAGGCAGGCCACTTCCTTGATCCCCAGGGCGTCGATCCTGGCGAACACCGCCTCGACCGCCTCGAGATTCGAGTGCAGGTCCGAGATCAGGGCCAGCCTGGTCATGCTCTGTCACCCGGCTGGGCATCGAGCCGTTGGGGTCCGAGCCGTCCCTGGTCGAGCCGTTCCTGCTCTTGCCGGTAGGTCGCGAGCGCACGCGACACCTCCGCCACGACGGCACCCTCGGCCTCGCCGAGGGTCATCTGCAACGTTGCCCCCGCGGCCTTCTTGTGCCCACCGCCGCCGAACACGGCGCAGATCCGCTGGACGTCGACGTCGGCCCGGGCCCGCATCGACAGCTTGACCGTGCCGTCGAACCGCTCCTTGAGCAGGACGACGACCTCGACGCCGTCGATCGATCGCAGTGGCTCGAGCACCGAATCGGTGTCGAAGTCGATGCGAACCGCTCGTTCCATGATGCTCTTGTCGAGGGCGACGACGGCGAGGCCGCCGCGGCAATGAAACGCGTGCCGCTGCAACGCCGCCGTCAACACCGCCGCCGAATCGTGGTGCCGTCGCCGGAAGAGGTTGTCGTAGAGACCGCCGACATCGACTCCGGCCGCGACCAGCTCACTCGCCTGGGCGAACACCTCGGCATCGGTGTTCGAGTAGCGAAACCAGCCGGTATCGGAAACCAACGACAGGAACACGCCCTCGGCCGCGATCGGGTCGAGCGGGACGTCGAACTCACGGAACAGCCGCCGCACCAGCGCTCCGGTCGCCGCAGCGGTCGAGTCGACATAGCTCACCGTGCCGTCGCCGTTCTCGCTGCCGACGTGATGATCGATCACGGCGATCGGTTTGCCCCCCTGCCCGAGCATCCGACCGAGCGCCCCGAGGCGTGACAAGGTCGAGCAGTCGAGCAGGATCGCGACATCGAACGGCGGCAGCTCGCCGTCGCCACGGTTGTGCTGGAACTCCGTGTGGCGCGTCAGG
>JAGQRA010000373.1 GCA_020425885.1 Planctomycetota bacterium
AGAACCATAGCGACCCGCGGCTGCGAGCGGAACGCTGCGGACCGATCCGGACGCGCCCGGCGCCGCCGACGCCGCCGCGGAAAGCGCGAGTGTCGATCGGCGGGACCCGGTACTGTTCCTGCGCTCCGCGGTCGCGCCCTGCCGCATGCACCGACCGCGCCCGGTTCGCCACCGTCCAATCGAGAAGCCCCACCACCCCATGCGCAATCTCGCCCTCGCCACCTCCCTGCTCACCCTGGGCTGCGCCACGACCGGTCAGAACGATCGCGCGCGGACGCCCAATGTCGTCGTCATCTTCATCGACGACCTCGGCTACGCCGACATCGGGCCGTTCGGCGCCGAGGTGCCGACGCCGAATCTCGACCGCATGGCGCAGCAGGGCATGCGATTCACCGACTTCGTGGTCTCGACCGCGGTCTGCTCGGCCTCGCGCTCGTCGCTGCTGACCGGCTGCTACCACCGCCGCCTCGGCATCTCCGGCGCCTACGGTCCGCGCGCCACGGTCGGCATCTCGGCCGACGAGGTCACGCTGGCCGAGATCTGCAAGCAGAAGGGCTACCGCACCGCCTGCTTCGGCAAGTGGCACCTCGGTCATCACCCGAAGTTCCTGCCGCTGCAGCACGGCTTCGACGAGTACTTCGGCCTGCCCTACTCCAACGACATGTGGCCGCTGCATCCGGCCTACGCCCACCTGCCGACCGCGGCCGAACGGCGCAAGAAGGGCTACCCCAACCTGCCGCTGATCGAGGGCAACCGCGTCGTCGACACCGAGGTCACCGGCGAGGACCAGGAGCAGCTGACGACCTGGTACACCGAGCGCGCGGTCGCGTTCATCGAGCGCTGCAAGGACGACCCGTTCCTGCTCTACGTGCCGCACAGCATGGTGCACGTGCCGCTGTTCGTGTCCGACAAGTTCCGCGGCAAGAGCGGCGCGGGTCTGTTCGGCGACGTCGTCATGGAGGTCGACTGGTCGGTCGGCGAGATCCTCGGCACCATCGACCGCCTCGGCCTCACCGAAGACACGCTGGTCATCTTCACCGGCGACAACGGGCCGTGGCTCAGCTACGGCAACCACGCCGGCTCGGCCGGGCCGTTGCGCGAGGGCAAGGGCACGATGTTCGAGGGCGGCATCCGCGAGCCCACGATCATGCGCTGGCCCGGCCACATCCCGGCCGGTTCGCAGTGCGACGAGCTGGCGTCGACCATCGACGTGCTGCCGACCGTGGCGCGGCTGATCGATGCCGAACTGCCGGCCCACAAGATCGACGGCCTCGACATCCGCCCCCTCATGTTCGGCGAGAAGGGCGCGAAGTCGCCGCACGAGGCGTTCTACTGCTACTACAACGGTGGCCAGCTGCAGGCGGTGCGCGACGCCCGCTGGAAGCTGCACTTCCCGCATGCCTACCGCACGTTGAACGGTCGCGAGGGCGGCAAGGACGGCAGCCCGGCCGACTACGAGCAGGCGCGGATCGGCCTCGAGCTGTTCGATCTGAAGAGCGACCCCGGCGAGACGACCGACGTCAAGGACCGTCACCCCGATGTCGTGGCGCGGCTGCAGGCCGCCGGCGAAGTCGCGCGCGCCGACCTCGGCGACACGCTGACCAAGGTCGAGGGCAGCGGCGTCCGGCCGATCGGCAAGCTCGAGCCCGGCGACGAAGAGCTGCGCTGGTAGCGCCGTCAGGGTCGCCGCCGCCGGCTACTGGCTGCCGTCGAGGTGGATCTGCTTGTAGCCGCCGCGGCTCCTGAACCAGAGCGCGATGG
>JAGQRA010000374.1 GCA_020425885.1 Planctomycetota bacterium
CCGCGCGCGGTCGCATTCGTCGGCGTAGGCGCAAAGCAGCGCCGTGCCACGCGCGGAGTAGAGCACGCCGAGGCGGTCGCCGAACTCCGTCGCGGCTGCGCGCGCGGCTTCGAACTCGCGGCCCGCGCCGTCCCGGTCGTTCTCCAGCAGCAACACCATGCCGCGGCACAGGATCAAGGCCGCCCGGGCCCAGCGCAGGCCGTATCGTTCGACCAGCTGCGACGTCTGCTCGCAATGGTCGCGCGCCGCCGCGAAACCGCTGCAGTCCTTGCCCTGTCGGGCGGCCATGGTCGCGATCGTGAGCATCGCATCGGCGCGGAATCCCGCGACCCGCGGGTCGCCGTCGTCGGCCAGCGCGGCGACTTCGAACAGCGTCTCGAGCGCGCGATCGGTGTTGCCCTGGTGCACGTTGCCCTGGGCGAGCACCAGTTTCCGTTCGAGCTCCACGTGTCGGTCGCACAGGCTCGTCGGCACCTTCACCGCGAGTTCCGTCGCCGCGACGACGTGGCCGCGGCGCATCTCCGCGCGCGCGAACGCGACCTGCAGATCGGCGACGATGCGCTCGGCGTGCGCCCCGTCGGCGGCCGCGAGCCCGTCCCGGTACGCCGCCTCGGCATCCGCGAACGACGCGATCGAGGTCAGATGCCGGATCCGCGTCGCGCATGCGCGACCGAACTGCGCCTGCATCCCGGCCGTCTGCGCCAGCTCGCCGGCCTTCACGGCCGCGTGCAGGCCGGCGCTCGCATCGCGCCACTCGAGCGCCTCGGCACGGTCGAGCAACCGGTCGATCTCGGCGGCTTCCCATTGCCCGCGAAGCGCCGTCGCGCACAGGCAGGCGGTCACCGCGCCTGCCCACATTCGTCTGCTGTCCAGCATGGGGTGTAGGTCGCTATGTTGCAGCGGCCCGACCAGGATAGCTCGTACGAGCCGCGGTTCCGATCGCTCTGTGTCGACTCGCGTGACCTTGACCGCCGCCGTCGTGGCGCTGGCCGCTGCCGTGCCGCCGGGCCTCGTCGACGATCGTCACGGTTCGCTCGGTGCGTGAGCGGGTGGCTGATCCGGTCGTCCGTCGCGAGAGTTCGGGGAATTCATGAGGGGCGATCAGGAGGCCTGACGGATGGCCCACTGCCGTCCGGTGGCGAGGCGCCCATCGGAGGATCGACAAGAGCCGGTCGTACGAGCCGGCACGGAACCGACAGCCAAACCAAAGGTGTTGCCTCACACCTGTGATCACGCGTTTCCGCGAGATCGGAAAGAAGGGGTGGAGTTGCCATGAAACCAGTTAGATCGGGATTCCTACGTCTCCCATGGATGTGGAGAGGCGATCCGCGCGCGACCGGGTCAGGTAATGACAAGCCCGGTTCGGCGCGATCCACGACGGGAATGTCGCGCGCAGGTCGCGGCCTGCTCCTGCTCCCCGTTGCACTGCTCGGTTGCTTGATGGCGACATCGTGCGGCAAGAGCGGCGGTGACGACAGCACCCCAGGTGCAGGCAACCCGACCAACCTCGTCTGGGGCGAGGGGCAATGGGGATCCAAGAATTGGGGCGGCCTCACATCGGCCGCGCACCTCGCCGGTTCGTCTCGCCCGACAACCGACTCGTCCGAAGCAAACAAGTGACCAATTGAACCCAAGGAGACAAACACGATCCACTGAAGTCGGCCACCCCGTTCGCGGCGCTCGTTCTCGTCATCCTCGCGAGCACGCCGCTCACGGCACAGCAGATCACCACCTTCACCAATGGAACCGTCGCCGATGCCGGCGCGGTGAATGCGAACTTCACCGCGGTGAAGAACGCCGCCGCCCAGGCGCAGTCGACCGCGAGCGGTGCGCAGTCCACCGCCAACGGTGCGCAGTCGACCGCTGACGGCGCGGTCGCCGCCGCCGCCACCGCGCAATCGACCGCGAACGGCGCCCAATCGACGGCCGACCAGGCCCTGTCGACGGCCAACGCGAACACCTCGGCGATCTCCGGCATCAGCAGCAGCCTGTCGGGGACCCTGAATCCGACCGACGTCAAGATCAACACCTCGATCTCGACGCACCGCCTGGTCGTCAAGGCGACTGCCACGACCACTCAGGCGCTACGCCTGATCGGTCCGACCGGGACCTACGGCTACGCGGCGAGGCTCAACTTCGGCGACAGCAACTACGTCTACATCGAGGAACCGACGGACGACAGCCTGAAGATCTACTCCGCCGGCGGCACCACCGTCGACGGGTCCTTCACGGTGACGGGCAGCAAGAACTTCGTCCAGCCTCACCCGGTCGATCCGTCCCTGCAGATCAGCTTCGTCTGTCTCGAAGGCAACGAGTCCGGCACCTACTTCCGCGGCTCCTCGCGCACGGCGAACGGCATCGCGGTCATCGAGGTGCCCGAGGAGTTCCGTCATGTGTCGTCGCGTGACAACCTGACGGTGCAGGTGACGGCGATGGGGCCGGCCTCGGTCTGGGTCGAGTCGAAGAGCCTGCAGACCGTGGTGGTGCGCAGTGACCGCGACGTCGAGTTCGACTACTTCGTCAACGGCATCCGCCGCGGCTTCGAGGACTTCGAGCCGGTCGCCGAGAACGTCGCCTTCCGCCCCAGTGTCCGCGGTCTGCCCTTCGGCTCGAACCTGCCGATTGGGGTGCGACAGATCCTGGTCATGAACGGCATGCTCAACGCCGACTTCACGCCGAACGAGATCGTCACGAGCTCGCTCGGGATCACCCTGCAGGACCCCACGCTCGATGAGCTGAGCGACTTCGCGCCGGGTGGCAAGGCGCACAAGTAGGACGGCAGGCTCGGCGGTGGCCGGATCGAACAGGCCACCGGGGGCGGCGCCTGCCCGGCGGCCTGATTGCCGACGATGATCTCGCCGGCGTCGGTGAACGAGAAGCCGAAGGCATTGCTCGCACCGCTGACCATGTCCTGTTTGAAGCAGGTGACGCCGAGCAGGCCCGTGAAGTTCGGCCGCTGGTCGCGGCGAAGCAGTGCGGCGCGCCGAACGCAGCGAAGTCGACGGGCGACGGCAGACCGAGGAGCGTGTTGTCGAACGCGGAGAGGGACACTCCGGCGAACGGCGGGTGTCCCGGACCTGATTCACGAGCACCTGCCAGCACACACTCATGCTGCCCCGGCCGGGGATTACGGCCGATGGTCGCTGGCGAGGGGGGCTGTTGCATTCGCGATACTTCGCCAGCCCTGTTCATGAGCCGCCGTGTGGCTTTCAATCCCGGCGCTTCACCGCCCCGACCAGTTCGCGGGCGGCCGTTCACGTTACCCGAAGGATTCGACCATGCACCTCCGTCTCGACCGCCTGCTCGCGGGCTTCGCCGCGCTCGCCGCGCTCGCCGCC
>JAGQRA010000041.1 GCA_020425885.1 Planctomycetota bacterium
CGCGCCGGCGACGAACAGAAGCAGCGCGACCAGCAGCAGGATCTGCAACAGGAAGAAGAACGAGACGAACGGCAACACGTTGACCGGCACGCTGCCGTCGTAGGCGAGCAGCGCCTTGGCGGCGCCACCGCCGAGCATCAGACCGAGGACGACGAGGGCCCAGCCGGCCAGCGACAGGCCGCGGCCGATCCACTCGCCCGGCAGATCCTGGCGGCGCGCCCGCATCGCCTCGAGCCAGCCCAGCGCGAGCTCACGACGGAACTCGCGACTCGCATCGGCCTGCCTGCGGGCCGTGGCCGGATCGGCGCCGATGGTGGCGACGAGCCGCTGCCCCAGCTGCCGTTCGGCCGCCGCGTCGAGCCCCGGTGGTTCCGCATCGGGGCGGAGCATCCATTCGAGATCGGCGAGGGCAGGGAGGTTGAGCGGCATGCGGCGGTCCGGACGCGCCGATCCTATACGGGATGCCGCCCGATTCCCTGCGTGACGTCAGCCGCGTCGCGTCGCGCTGGTGCGCGCGGCTTCGCGCACGGCACCGAGGTGCGACGCCAGAGTGGTCTCGAGCAGGTGCAGCGCGCGGGCGTGCGGCAACAGGTTGGCGGCAGGCGCGGCGAAGATGCGGGCCGTGACTGCACCGCACACGAACTCGATCAGCCTGGTTGCCGGCGCGACGCTGCGAGCGAGGTCGGGCCCCGACGCGGCGAGCGTCGGCAACCACTGCGTGGCCGCGGCGTGCAGCGTGCCGGCGTCGACCCTGCCGGCCAGGATCGCGAGGATCCAGGCGCGGGCCGCGCGGCGACGACGGTTCAGCACCGAGACCTGGATCGGCTGCACGTTGCCGTGCTCGAGGGCGCGGCGATTCTGCATCGCGATCGTGTGATTGACCAGCGAGCGCGTGAACCCGGCCACGCTGTCGCAGGTCAGCTCGTCGAGCAGGGCGATGTCACCGGCCGTGAAGGTGACTTCGCTGGTGGCGGGACGGGGTTCGAGGAACAGGAACGGGCGCGGCTCGCGGCTCCGGACCGCGCTCGCGTTCTCCTGCTGGATGGCCGACTTCGTCATGCCGCTGCTATCGACCGCACGGCCGCTCTGACTGCAGTCGGACCGTTCTCGGTGTCGTTTTCCACGACGGTCGCGCAGCCGCCGCGCGGCGGCAGGGCGGCGTCAGTCGTCGTCACCGACCAGCGTCGCTTCGAGATCGCGCAGGTTGACGACCTCGCAGTTCGAGCGCGGCCCGGTGGTGTCGCCATCGTAGACGAGCACGCGCCGCCGCACGGGTTCCGTCAACAACCCGGCGAGCTTGTCGATGCCGCTGAAGAACCGCGTGTTGACCGTCGCCGCGGCCTTGGCTTCGAGCAACGTCACGCCGTCGCCCGCGGTGAGCACGGCGTCGACCTCGAACCCCGTGCTGTCGCGGAAGAAGGTGAGATCGGCCGGTCGCCCGCGGTGCCAGCGTGCCTTCAACATTTCGAGCACGACCAGGTTCTCGAACAGGGCGCCGCGCAGCGGGTGGGTCGCGATCTGATCGGGCTTCTCGATGCCGAGCAGGAAACAGGCGAGACCGACGTCGCCGAAGTAGAGCTTCGGTGACTTGATCAGGCGCTTGCCGATGTTGCCGTGCCATGGCGGCACGAGCACGACCACGAAGCTCGCCTCCAACAGGCGGATCCACTCGCTGGCCGTCGATTGCGAGATGCCGAGGTCGCTGGCGAGTCCGTTGCGATTGAGCGGGAACCCGATCCGGCCGGCGCACAGCTGCACGAAGCGGCGGAACAGCGACAGGTCGCGGATCTGGCTCAGTTGGCGCACATCGCGCTCGACGTAGGTGGCCAGGTAGTCACCGAGCATCTCGGTCGGCTCGAGGTCGCGGTCGTAGATCCGCGGATAGCCACCGCGGAACAGCGCCTCGTTCGTGGTCCAGGAGCGACCGAAGGCGCGAGCCTCGGCGAGTGACAACGGCAACAGCCGCAGCAGGGCAGTGCGACCGGCAAGCGTCTGGCTGACGTTGGCGTCCAGGAGCAGTTGATGGCTGCCGGTCAGGACGAAACGTCCCGGCGTCGGGTCCTCGTCGACCATCACCTGCAGGTATGACAGCAGATCCGGCACGCGTTGGATCTCGTCGAGCACGGCCCCGCCCTCGAACTGCGCCAGGAAACCGCGGGGATCGTCCTCGGCGAACTGCCTGGTGTCGGGCGCCTCCAGGTTGGCGTAGGCGAGCTCGGGACAGGCGTCGCGGCAGAGCGTCGTCTTGCCGGACTGGCGCGGACCGGTGAGGGTGAGGATCGGATACTGCGCGCGACGCCTCGCTACCGCGGCCCGAAGGGTGCGCTGGACCATACCTTGCAATTTCCCGAACCAATCGTGAAATTGCAAGCACTGGCGCAAGCATCACAAGGGCAAGCGCTTGGGCATGACCAACCCGGCCAGGCGGAGCCCCAATGGGAGATCCACCCTAGGCAGCAACCGGACGGCGAGCCGGGGCCCCGCGGCAAACCCGCGGCTCCTAATCCCCCTCCGCGGCCTGCCGCCCAGCGGACCCGGGCGCGATCGCGGCGCCGACTTCGGCGATCCACAGCCGACCCAGCGTCGATCCGACGATGGCCGCCTGCGGCGCCATGCCCGTATGCAGACCCGCGGCGCGCGGGCCGTAGACCGCGTTGCTGACCGCGATCGCCTCGGCGCGATGCAGATCGCCGAGATCGAGCGAGCGTTCGACGGTGGCGATGCCGGCCGCGCGCGCACGTTCGAGCAGGATGGCGCGGGCGA
>JAGQRA010000375.1 GCA_020425885.1 Planctomycetota bacterium
GACGGCCGAGGAACCGCCGCCCGTGCGCCAGGCCGCGCCGACGACCGGTGCGCTCGACGTGCAGGTGGTCTGGGCGTCGGATCACCGACCGGCGCCGGGGCTCGAGGTCGTTGTGTCGGTGAATGGACCGAGCGACCGCGTGAAAGGCCGCACCGACGAACGCGGCCAGGTGAAGTTCGCGGCGCTCGCCCCTGGCGGCTGTCGGCTGTACGCGTCGCAGGCGACGCCGCCGCAGCTGGTCAAGGTCGACGTCATCGCCGGTGTGACCCAGTCGTGTGAACTCGCTGTCGGCGGTGATCAGCGTTTGGTTGTGACGGTGGTCGACGAGAGGGAGCAGTCGCAGGCCGGGGCCGATGTGTGGTGCGGTGGTGCCCTCCGGGCCGACGACGGCCCGTTCGTGATCGGGCAGACCGACGCCGCGGGCCGGCTCGCGTATCGTGGCCTGCCGCTGCGCGCGATCTGGGCGCGATGTGCCGGTCGCCAACCGAGCCTGCGGCACGACCTGCCGCGCTCGAGGCCGAGCCAGCTGCCGCCACCCACGGTCGAGGTGGGACTCGTGCTCGGCGGCATCGGTTGCGCGGTGCTCGGCACCGTGGTCGATCCGGCCGGCCGCGCTGTGCCCGGCGCGCAAGTGGTGATTGCCTGCGAGGACCAGCTGACGACCGGACCCGAACGTCCGAGCTTGACGCTGGCGGCAGATGCCGACGGCCGCTTCCGCTGCGACGAGGTGCCGGTCGGCGAGCGCTACATCGTCGCCGAGGCGTCCGGCTTCGCGCCGGCCATCGATCGCCTCAGCACCTCGGCCGACCAGCCGGCGTCGATCGTGCTGGCGCTGCGCACCGGAGCGACGCTCACGGGCCGCGTCACCGAGGCCGACGGCACCGCCGCCGTCGGGCTCACCGTGCAGGCGGCGCGCGCCCGTTTGCTGCCGGGCATCGGCAGCCGGATGTTCGGTTGGACCCGCACGGCACAAACCGACGGCGACGGCCGCTACCGGCTCGAGGCGATCCTGCCCGGCGAGATCCATGCGCGAGTCGCGGTGGAGCCCGAGATTCGGCAGTCGCTGACCCTCGCGGACGGGCAGCTGTGCACGTGGGACGCGCAGAAGCAGCCGGAACGCGCGATCTCCGGCACCGTGCGCGATCCGGATGGCGCGCCGCTCGCGAACTGGATGGTGCGCGCGCGGGCGAACGTCAGAACCCGTTCCGGCGAACACACCGCTCTCACCGACGCGAACGGCGCCTTCCGCATCGCCGGACTCGACGACGTGCCGCATCGGTTGTTCGTGTTCGCCGGCATGCGGATCGGTGCCCGCAGCGAAACCGCGGCAATGGTGCCGCGCGTCGTGCTCGAGGACGTCAAGCCGTCAGCCGAGCCGTTGACGATCCGCCTCGATGCCCAGGCGATGGCGTCGGGTCGACTCGAGGGCTCGATCGCGATGCCGGACGGCATCGCGGCCAAGGCCGTGCTGTCGCTCTACGCGAAGGCACTGCGCGGCGGCGCGTTCTCGGTGCCGCAGCAGCAACTCGACCCCGGTCAGACGACGGTCACCATCGGCCCGTTGCCGTCCGGCGACTACGACCTCCTTTGCGACATCGAGGGCCGCGGCCGGCTCGCGCTGAGGGACGTGCACCTCGCGGCCGGCGAGTCGCTGCGCCTGCCGCCGTTCGCGGCCGACGCACAGCGGCCGTTGTTGGTCGCGCTACGCGATGCCGATGGCCGCGCGGTGACGGGCGCCAAGGTGATGCTGAAACAGACCCATGACCCGTGCGCCGAGACGGAGGCGGGCCGCTACGCGACGCGGCCGATCGAGTTCGGCGCCTACGACGTGCTCGTGCGCGGGGCGGGGTTCGCACCGGATGCGTTGCCAGTGCAGTTCGCGGGGCAGCAACAACCGTTCGAACTCACCGTGAGACCGGCGGCCGACGTCACCATCGTCTGCCGGCCGCCGACGCCGCGCGATCGATGGGTCGGTGCCCTGCAGGTCAAGCTGATCGACGCCAACGGCGCCGACGTCGTGCAGGACATCATGCAGATCGACGGCAGGTCGGAGTTCGCGTGGTCGATCGGTCTGTTGCCCGGCACCTACTCGCTGCGTTGCGCCGCCTTCAGCGACGGCAGCGCGTCGACGACGTTCACCGTCGGTGATGCGGCGATGCACGTCGACATGCAGCTCACCAGGTAGATGGGAAGAGAGGGCCAGTCTCCACGCAGTCCGTAC
>JAGQRA010000376.1 GCA_020425885.1 Planctomycetota bacterium
CGCCGAGCACTCCAAGATGAGCGAGGGCCTCGCCGCCGCGTGCGGGCCCGGCGTCGCCGCCGGCGGCGCCTCGCGCGCCGTGAACGAGGCCGGCTGGCGCCCGCACCGCGAGCAGGTCGGCCAGACCGGCAAGGTCGTGAGCCCGCCGCTCTACATCGCCATCGGCATCAGCGGCGCGATCCAGCACCTCGCCGGCATGCAGACCTCGCGCACCATCGTCGCCATCAACAAGGACGCCGACGCGCCGATCTTCAAGGTCGCCGACTACGGCATCGTCGGCGACGCCTTCGAGGTCGTGCCGGCGCTGACCGCGGCCATCGCCGAGGTCGTGCAGGCGCGCTGATCGACGCGCCCGCGACCAAGCGACTATTCCTCGTCGTCGTCGTCGTCGTTGACCGCGACGATCGTCCCTGGCGTCACCGCCGGGATCTTCGCTCCCGCCGCGGCCGCGATCGCTTCGCGCGCCGCCTCGTAGGTGCGCAGCTTGCGGCGGTACTCGTCGCTGTTGCCGCCCTTCGCGATCGCCTGCTGCTGCAGCGTGATCGCCTGATCGACCTGGCCGTTGAGGAAACGCGCCAGCGCCATCGTGTCGAGGTAGGTGTGGTTGACGTGTTGCGGCTGCTCCTGCCCGGCGGCCTCCATGCGCTCGGTCAACGCCAGCGCGATGCGATCGAACTTGCCGACCGTCTCCTTGTCGGTCATCAGGTCCCAGGCCAGGCTGTTGAGCCGACCGATGTTGTCGCCCGCCTGCTCGACGATCTGCGCCAACGCCCGATCGGCCCGCTCGGTGTGCCGGTTGCGGTCGAGCCACTGGTAGTGCGACATCAGCGCCCGGTTGCGCGACGGCGAGCAGTTGCGGTCGCGCTGCGTCACCAGCTGCGCATCCATCTGATCGAGCAGCTCGCCGATCTGGCGCCGCATGTCGACGAGATCGCGCTTGGCGCCGGCCAGCTCGCGGCGGACCTGCTCGAGCTGCACCTGCGTGCGACGCAGCTCGGCGGCATGGTTGGGCTCGCCCTGCGCGGGGAGTGCCTTGGTCGACTGCGGCGGAGTCGCCGGTTCCTGTGCTTCCCAAAGGGCCAGCGGGGTCGAGACGAGGACGGCACCGAGAACACAGCTCTTGATCAGCATCGGGAACTCCTGCAGGGGGTTGTTCGTACGCCGCGACCAACGAGGTCGTAGCCGCGGTCATTGTCGATGCCGATGCGCGCGGTGTCATCCGTCGGCGCAGTGGTTCGACCGGGGAGATCTTCCGTCCGCGCGGACAACTCGTGCCGCGACCACGATATGTGGCGTGGTGTCGGGTTGTGGTGCGCCATGAGGGGGTCGGAGGTGTCGGGCGTCGCGGTGTGACTCGCGGGTGTCAGCCACACATCTACTCGCAGGCGTTGCTCGTGCCGTATCCCTGGCGGGCCCGGCAACGTCGCGAGTGATGATCTTCAGTAGCCGCCCCTTTGGGTCGAGCCCGACTCGCGTTCCATTCGCATGAGGAAGACCGCGGTCCAACACCGAGAGCTGCAAGCCGCGAGAGGCGCCAAGGGGAAAGGGAAGCCTCTCGCCCGCAGGCTGAGTTCCTGCGAGTCCGGTACCCGACCGCAACGTTCCTGAACGCCGACGAGATTCAGCGCGAAGACATGGGCTTCGCGCATCCCGTCGCAGCGGGTCGCGAGTTGTTGCGGCGCCTCGAGGAACTCGCAAGTCTCGACAAGACGTTCGCGGTCGAGACGACCCTTTCGAGCCGCCGCTACGTCAAGCGACTGCGCCGCTGGGCCGCTTCGGGCTACAAAACCGGCCTGCACTTCATCGAGCTGCCGTCGGCAGACCACGCGGTGCAGCGGGTCGCAACTCGAGTCGCTGCGGGCGGGCATGCCGTACCCGAGCCCGACATCAGGAGGCGCTTCGAGAGGGGACTCGTACTGTTCTCAACCGTCTACAAGCCCCTTGTCGATCGGTGGTATCATTGGTTCAGCGACGATCGCGGACTTCGACTTGGCGACCAACGACACAACTGACGTGGACGACCCGGAACTCGAGATCCTGCTCGAGGCGGCCCGGAGGGCGACCTGGGACGCGCTGCACGGACCGAGACACCTCAGGTCCGGTCGCTTCAATCCCAGCGACGAGAACAGCAGCGGCGCTGACGAAGCCGCGCAACACCGCTCGGGAACGGACGAGCCGCAACCAGGCCAACCGCGAGACCAAGGCCCCTCGGACGCGGCTCGCGGCTAGCTTTGAGAGACGTTGGCCGGGCGGAGTTCTCGCATGACGAAGCGACGTGTCACCTATCAGCGAGTTGAGATGGCTGAGGATTGGCCCGAGCGCATCCAAGAGGCGCAGACCATTCTCACTGCGTCGATCGGTGGCGTTGAGCACACCCGCGTCCGCTACGGCGATGAAACCGACGACTGTGGTGCGGGTCGCGTTCCGTGCCACGACTGCGCCGTGCTCGAAGGCCAACTGCACGTGCCATCCTGCGACGTTGAGCAGTGTCCAGCTTGTGGCGGCCAAGCCATCGGCTGCGACTGCGAGCGGACCAACGATCAGGGCAAGACCCGCAAACGCACGTGGCAAGTCCGTCCGTTCTCCAGGCGCGAGCAGGCGATCGTTTTGGCCCGGAGGCTCTTCTCCTGGAAGCACCTCGGGTTCGCGGCAAATGGAGACGCCACCTTCGAGGTGGCCAACGGATCGACGATGCGACTGCCGTTCCTGAGGATCGGAGTAAGGGGTCCGAATCTCAGGGGCGGCGTTTGGCTGCGTGTTTCTGGCATCGCTCCCGGCTCACGTCTCGTCGTTCAACACGACTGCTACAAGGACTTCCTCGAACCGACCGAGGTCGAGTTCTTCGACGTCGATGATCCGACCCCCGCGACACGCGATAGGTTCTGGGAGTTCAAGCGGTTCCCCAAGGCGCCGTAGGCCACGTCCTGCTGCGCGGCGCTGCACATCGAAGAGGACAAGGCATGCGACTCGACCTGAATATGGTCGCCCAGCTCGGCGCCGAGATGGGTATGGCAGTGCGCGATGTTCCACCGGACGAGGTGGACCTCGTTCTGGAGCCAGACGTTGTCCTGGTCTTCCGGAACCTCCCAGGACCACCAAGCGAAGGCCTCGTCGGATTCGAGGGCTTCGGCTGGCACTTCCATGGCGACCTGCAGTGCTCGGATCCGCGTGGCTACTTCGTTGAGATGTCGTACCTCGACATCATCACGGGCCTCGCCAACGGAGCCGTTCTGATCTGCGAGCTCGTTGTCGATGGTCGGCCCCGAGAGCGATGGCTCGTTCATCGCGACTGCGTTGACGA
>JAGQRA010000377.1 GCA_020425885.1 Planctomycetota bacterium
GCGTGCTCGGCGGCAACACGTTGCTGTTCTCGGCCAGCTCGACGCCGGCCGGCGCCAGCGAGCTGTGGCGCACCGACGGCACCGCGGCCGGCACCATGCGCGTCACCGCGGCGCTGGCCGGTGCGCCGTCCGACGGCTACGTCGACATCGGCAACGGCAGGGCGTTCTTCATGGCCAACAGCACGGCGACCGGGGCCGAGCCGGCGATCACCGACGGCACCGCGGCCGGAACGACGATCCTCGCCGATTGCTGGCCGGGTGCGACGAGCGTGCTCGTCGAGAGCAGCCCGGGGCTGCCGTACGCGGTCAGGCTCGGCGTCGGTGACCTGGTCGTGTTCCGCGCCCGCGATGGTGCCGGTGAGGTCGAGCCCTGGCTCACCGACGGCACGCCGGGCGGCACCAACGAGGCGCTCGACATCTGGCCCGGATCGGGCGCCGCCAACTCGAGCGCCGCGGTCGGCTTCACGGCCCACGGCGCGCAGTTGTTCTTCCGCGCCGCCGATGGTGCCGCCAACGGCGAGGAACCCTGGGTGCTCGGTGCGACCCATCTCGGCGGCACGCTGGTCGAGGAGTACGGCGTCGGCTGCGCCGGCATCGCGGGCATCCCGCGGCTGAGCGCGGTCGGCGCGCCGACCCTCGGCAACACTTCGTTCGCGGTGTCACTGACCGACGCGGCGCCGTCGTCGCCGGCGATGCTGCTCGGCGACTTCCAGACCACGTCGCTGCCGTTCGGAGCATGCACGCTGCTCGTGCCACCGACCGGCGTGCCGATCCCCGGCTCGACCGACGCCAACGGTGACTGGCTGCTGCCGTTCCCGATCCCGAACGGCTACCTCGGGCTGACGGTCGCCATGCAGGGCTTCGTGCTCGACAGTGCCGGCAGCCATGGCGGCCTGGCGTCGTTCAGCAACGGTCTCCGGCTCGTGCTCGGCAACTGATCGGGTCGAGCAAGCTCAGGCCCGGCGGTACAATCCGTCACGGAACGCGAGCAGCACGCAGCGCGCGCGATCGGGATCGTTCGTCCAGCGGGCGGCGAGGTTGTCGTCGTCGAAGAACCAGAGCAGCCCGTCGACACGCTCGAAGTCGGCCTTGGTCGGCCGCACGAATCCCATGGCCCAGTCGGCGAAGCTGCGCTCCTCGACGCGGCGCCTGTCGAGCAGGGTGATGTCGCCGTGGCGGGCATCCGTCTTGATGCTCGCGAACAGCCGCTCGACCTCGGCCGGCGGCCCTTCGATGACCTGCACGAAAGCGCCGGCGTGGTAGAGCAGCACGCCGGAGATGTCGACCTGCACGTTCTTGCGGCGCGACTTCTGCAGCAGCTCGATGAGTTCGGCCTCGGCGAACTCGACGTTGGAGGCGCTGGCGTAGATCAGCTGCAGCAGCTCGGGTTGGTCGTCCGGTGGAGCCGGTTCCATGGTCTCAGTCCTCTGTCCAGGTCGCCGCGACGCGGCGCGAGTGTTCTCGGGGATCGCCCAACAGATCGGCGAGGATCATCAGGCGGGCATGCCGGGGCGACCAGACGAACACCAGGTGGGCATATCGATCGCCGCTCGCGAACCGGAAGACGAAGTCGAGCTCCTCGCGACACGGCGTCGGCGAACGCGTCATCGCCGCGAAACGCCCCTGGAACTCGTGCACCGTCGTGCACGGCGCGACCTCACGGAAGAAGTCGCGACCGATCACCCTGTCCGGCGCGAGTCCCGAGGTCTCCGACTCGACGACGTTGTAGCGCCGCACGATGCCATCGCGGTCGAGCTCGATGACGCCGAGCGGCAGCGCGTCGAGCTGCGCCGCCGACAGCTCGAGCACGTCCTCGGTCGGGAACAGACCCATCGCCTTGACGCAGTTGAAGCAGATTCCGTGCGAGTCCTCTTCACCCGGCGTTCGGCCGTCGTGGATCGACCCGCTGCACCACGCGCAGATGACCTTGGGCATCACTCCTCCGGAGCCGGTATCGCCATTCCGTGCCGGCTCCATTAGGGCGAGGGTGCGGCACAGTCCGGCCGCGAGACGGAACTCCCGGGGCGTATCGTCGCAGTTGGCCGACGATGATGGGGGCGTGCCGTAGGGAGAGTCCCTGATCGCCAGTCCCAAGGGCCGGGCTCGTCGGTGCCTCATGCGCGGTGGAGATTGGGGGCCGGGTTCGGGGCGGGGCGAGACCGATCTGGTTGCATCATCGTCGCGGCAAGTCTGGTGTTGTCGGGCCCGAATGGCCGAAGATCCGGCGTGGGTCGATCGCGAGGAAACCGCGGGGTGAGCTGCTGCGAGGTCGGTTCGGGTGGCTCGCTGCGGGTTTGTCGTCGGTGACCACGGCAGCGGTCGTCGCCTTCGGCGCCCGCCTCGTGTTCCAGGTCTCGGGGCGGTCGGCGCGTGCCGAGTTCGCGACCGAGACCCGGCTGTTGGCCGCGGCGATCACCGACGTCTACGCGATGATGGCCAGCGACGCCCGGTTGCTGACCGTGGTGCCACCGATCAAGGCGTTGGCGGGCATGGCCCAGGGCAAGGGCGATCGCGATGACCTGTCGACCACAGCGCAGTGGCTGGCGCGATTGGCGTCGCTGTTCAGCGCGGTCCTCGAGTCGGAGGACTCCTATACCCAGGTGCGTCTGATCGGGGTTGCCGGCGACGGCTTCGAGATCGCGCGCGTCAACCGCGTCGGCGGCGAGCTGCACGTGGTGCCGGCGTATGAACTGCAGGCGAAGGGATCCGAGTCGTATTTCTCGGTCGGCCTGAGGACCCCGGCCCACGAGGTGACGTTCTCGGAGATCTCCAACAACCGAGAGCGCGGTCTGGTGCAGATCCCACACGTGCCGACCCTCCGGGTCGTGGCGCCAATCGACGGGCCGAACGGCGAGCGTTTCGGGATGATCGTCATCAACGCCGACTGCCGTCAGCTCCTGGCCGACGAGTTCGCGAACATGGACCCGGCGCGTGATTGCGCGTTGCGGATGCCGTCGGGAGCGGCCGGCTTCATCCGCGGTGAGCGCGGCATCGGCGGGATGGAGGTGATCGTCGCCGGAGATCCGGCGCGCCCCCGATGGCTCGATCTCGTGCCGAGCGCGGTTGACGGCTTCACTCGGGAGCACGACGACGACACGGTGCACCTGACGCCACTGTCGCCCCTGGCCGGCGTCAACGGCATGAACCTCGATGTCGTTCTCGAGACCCCGACGGGCGTGCTGATGCGGAGCGCGGCCGAGGCCAGGGCGGTTGCCGCGCTGACCGGAGTCGGCCTGATGCTGATCGCGGTCGCCGTCGCCTTGACGATCGGCCTGCTATGGCGGCGCCAGCTGCGCGTGCTGGCCCATCAACTGCGCGAGGTGCGCAGCAGCGGCGAGGTCGGAGGGTTGCCCGTCGATCAGGCCGGCGAGGTCGGCATCTTCGCTCGCGTCTTCGCCGAGATGCACCAGGAGGTCATCGCCAGCGAAGAACGTCACCGGGCGATCCTGGCGGAGGCGTCGGACGCGATCATCACGGCCGACAGCGAAGGTCGGATCCGCGACTTCAATCCGGCGGCGGAACGGATCTTCGGATTCACGGCCGCGGAGGTCGCCGGTCGCGGCCTCGACGTCCTGATGGACGAAGCCGAGGCCGCGCGGTTCGCCGCCGGGTTTGGTCACCTGCAATCGCACCGGCAGCGGCTGGATGATCGGCACCGTGCGCGAGGTCCCCGGGCGCCACCGCGACGGCCGTCGGCTGGAGTGCGAGGTCTCGGTGTCGATCGCAGAGGCCGGGGACGAGCGCCTCTACTGCGGGATCATCCGCGAGATCTCCGCGCGCAAGCAGTCCGAGCGGGAGCGCGACCGCCTGGTCCGGGAGCTGGCGGCCTCCAACGAGGATCTCGAGCAGTTCGCTCATGCCGCCTCCCACGATCTCAAGTCACCGCTGCGCGGCATCGAGAGTGCGGCCCAGTGGCTCGAGGAGGATCTCGGCGGGGCGCTGACCGAAGATGCTCGCCAGAACCTCGACCTGCTGCGCGGGCGGGCCCGTCGCATGCGGGGGCTGCTGGGCGATCTGCTGCAGTACGCGCGGGTCGGGGCCGGCGGCGACCGGCGTTTCGCCGAGCAGGTCACGGTCGGAGCGGTGCTCGACAACGTGGTCAGCCTGCAGGCGCCGCCCGCGGGCTTCACCGTGCGGTGGTCCGAGCGGTCGGCGAACGTCATCGCGGCCCGCATGCCGCTGGAGCAGATCCTGCTCAACCTGATCGGCAACGCGATCAAGCACAGCGACAGCGGCAGCGGAACGATCACGATCGAGGCCGAGGAGCGCGGCGGCCGGGTGCACTTCGCGGTCGGCGATGACGGGCCCGGCATCGCACCCGAGTTCCACGACCGGGTGTTCGCGATGTTCAGCACGTTGCGCCCGCGCGATCAGGTCGAGGGTTCGGGGATCGGCCTGGCCCTGGTCAAGCGGCAGGTCGAACAACTGGGCGGCCGCGTCGAACTGCAGTCTGCGGTCGGCGCCGGCGCGGTCTTCCGCTTCGACCTGCCCTGCTTCGGAGCACCGGTGATGGCGGGGGCGCCGGGGCCGGCGATGACCGTCGGGCGACCATAGCCTCGGTTGCGCCCAGATCTGATCCCGTTCGAGGCTTCCACCTTCGACGGGGGCAAAAGAATCCGCGTCCGCGCGCTCAATGTCGGCCCGGAAGGCACTCCCGGGGGCACGATGAACAACCGTCCCCTGCTGGTTCGCTCGCGCCCGGCCATCGCGCTGGCCGCTGCCGTCTCCGTGTCCATGATGTTGCCTGGCCAGGAGGTGGCTTGGGCCTGGGTCAACCCACCCGGAACGACCGCGACGTTCACGCCGTCCACCGACTACCAATACGACACCGGCGGCGGCCTGATCACGGTCACACCCGACCTGCAGCAGCAGAACAAGTTCCTCGTCCGGGTGCCCAACGTCCCGGGTCGCGGCGTCGTCCAGGCGTGCGCCTACTCCGGCAGTCACACCGCGGTCGTCGAGAGCTGGACGCCGTCGAACGGCGACGTGCTCGCCGTGGTCAAACTGTTCAATGCGAACGGCACCGCGGCGAACAATGCGCGGTTCACGTTCCGCTACCGCGTCGGCGGCGACGGCATCCGGCACGAGGCCTACCTCTGGGCCGACCAGCCGCTGGCGGCGAGCTACACCGCGCCGGCGACGACGAGCTATGTCTCGAACGGTGCCGCGGCGACGATCATCCGTCTGGGGCCCGGTTCGTACCAGGTCCTGATCCCGGGTCTCGGCGCCCAGGGTGAGGAATTCGGCAACGTCCAGATCACGCCCTACAACAGCAATCTGGTGCACGCCAAGGTCGTGCAGTGGACGCGGCTGTTCGGCACCGATCTGCGCATCACGGTGCAGTGCAGCAACCAGACCGGGGTGCCGACCGACAGCCGGTTCTTCCTGAGCTACAGCGAGCTGGCCGGCGACATCCCCGCGGCGCACGGCACCGGCGGTCACGTCTGGGCCGATCAGCCGACCGCGGCCAGCTACGTGCCCAGCCCCTTCTACGTGGATAGCAACGGCAACATCGGGCGCCGCGGCCGTGAGTCGATCAGCCGGCTCGGCACCGGCCGCTACCTCGTGCGCTTCCCCGATCTGGCTCCGGATCGGAGCACCGCGGCGACCGTATGCGGCTACGGCCCCGACACGAGCTACGCGACGATCGAGCGTTGGAATGGCGACGAGGTGAACGGCACGAGCGTCTACGTCAACACCTGGTCCGCCACGGGAACGCCGATGGATGCGAAGTTCTCGCTGTCTTACCTGACGAATCGGCCCGGCGATGAAGTCTCGTGGACCAGGTTCAGCGACACGACCTTGCCCCAGGGCGTCACCGTCACCACCGATGCGGCTTCGACCTACACGCCGTCCGGGAAGTCGATCACGGTGCAGCGCGACGCCATCACGGCGAACCTCTACCACGTCACCATCCCACGCACGATCCACACCACGGGTGCGATCCACGTCACGCCGGCCTTCGGAAGGCACTTCGCCGTCGTCCGCGGCGCCACCGTCAACGCGGCGCTGGCGACGGTCGTCGATGTCCTGCTGTTCACGCCGACGGGTGGCACGGATCTGATCCCGCGCCGCTTCGACCTCCTCAACCTGCGGCCGGCGGACCCTGCCGCGAAGGTCGCCTGGCGGGTCTGCGACCATCCGACGTCGCCGACCAACCCGCCCGGTCCGGACCTGGCCTGGAACGGCAACCGGACCGCGCCGTGGGTCGTGCGCACCGGTCCGGGCAGCTACAACGTCCGCTTCTACGGCCTGGCGCCGAACGGCAACGAGCACGGTCACGTGCAGGTGACGCCGATGGGTTCGGTGCCACGGCGCGCGAACGTCCTGAACTGGGTCCGAGTCGGCACGGACATCGCGGTCAACATCGAGTGTCGCGATGCCTCGGGTGCCCTGGCCGACAGCGAGTTCGTCGTCAGCTACCACGAGTTCGCCGTGCCGATGCCCGAACGCATGGGGTCGGGCACGCATCTGTGGGCCGACAACCCGACCAGCTCCACCTACTCGCCGGCGGTCGATTACGTCGACAGCAACGGCACGCTCGGTCCGGCCAACGTGGAGTACATTCATCGCGTCGCTACCGGTACCTACGACGTCACGCTGCCGAACGTCGTGTCGTGGGACAGCGTCAACACCCAGCTGACCGCCTACGGCACCGGCGATCACTTCGCCATCATCGATTGGGTCGGGGAGGATCCCGGCGGCGGCACGCTGATCCGCGTCAAGACCTACGCGCATCCGGCCACGCTGGTCGACTCCCGATTCACCTTGCTGCACATGACCGATCGGCCCGCCATCGGTATCCAGGCCACCAACGCTTCCTATGGCACCGGCTGCAACGGTGCCATCCTCACGGCCCTGACACGCCCCGTCATCGGCACCGACTGGGACCTGCGCCTGGTCAGTGTGCCGGCAGGCACGATCCTGGCGTTCGTGCAGCTCGGCAACACCGACCCGAACCAGTTGATCGGACCGCAGGCGCCAGGTTGCTCGATCTACACCTCGGGCGAGGCCTCGATCCTGGTGCCGCTGCCGATTCCGGTGCCGGCCTACTCGCTCGCCATCCCGAACGTGCCGGCGTTGATCGGGCTGACGCTGCGCGCCCAGGGTGGTGCCTTCGCGCCAGGGATCAACTCGCTGTGGCTGGCGACCAGCGCCGGTACCCGGGGGGTGATCGGCGACGTCTGACGGGCGGCCCGGCGGGCGAAAAGCGAGGATTCCGCGCTCATTGCCGATCGCCGCGGCACTCCTGCGGCATGCGTACCTTCCTTCCGGCACTCGTCCTCGGCGTCGCGCTGGTGACCGATCTCCCCGCTCAGTTCCACACCATCGGCCTCGGCTGCGGGATTCCGGCACCGGTGCTGCTGCCGACCGTCGGCACCCGCCTCGACAGCGGGCTGCCCTATTCGCTGACGTGCTGGAATGCGCCCGCCGGCAACCCGGGCTTCCTGGCGTTCGGGTTCGCCGCCACCGGCGGCATTCCGCTCGACGCCTACGGCCTGCCCGGCTGTCTGCTGCATACCAACCCGGTCGTCACCGTGCTGATGACCTCGGCGGGGCACACGGCCGAGGGCACGCTGACGATGCCGGTCGTTCCCGGCGGTCTCACCCTCTACGCCCAAGCGGCGATGATCGCGCCGGGGGCCAACGCCGCCGGCGTGGTCATGAGCAGCGCCGGCCGGGTCGTGATCGATCCGTGGTGCACTGCCGACGAGCATGTCGCGACGGCGGCCAACGTCGTCTCGAACTTCACGGTGCTCGACATTCCCGAACTCAACGGCGCCGCCGATGCCGTGTTCATGGCGCGGCAGCTCGACGCCAACCCCAAGGAGATCGGCGTCTGGTTCGATCCGTCCCGTGATCGCTGGACGATCTTCAACGAAGACGGATCGCCGATGCCGCAGCAGAGCCGGTTCGTGATCATGCAGGCGAACAGCCGCGCCCAGCAGTTCCAATGGCGGGCCGTGCCGAGCAACACCTTCGGGCATTGGGTGCGCATCCAGCACCCTGCGCTCGACGGCCGACCGGCGGCAAAGGTTCACGTCACCAAGCTCTACCGCAGCGGGGCAGGCATCGCCGGTCTGCACCTTCCGCCGATCGGCGTCTGGTACGACGGCACCCATTGGAACATCTTCAACCAGAACTTCGCACCGATGCCGAGCGCGGCGGCGTTCATGGTGCTCGTCGACGACGACGATCTCGACAGCATCGCCTCGATGACCGTCACCAACACCTCGGGACCGGACATCTACCTCGGCGCCGAAGACGCCGAGTACCAGCAGAATCCCCGGGCCTATCCGATCGTCACCCAGAACTGGAATCCGCCCGGCAGCGGTGGCGTCTACAACGACAGCCGCGTCTGCGCCGACTTCGAGTGGATCCCGATCTTCCAATCCGGTGGCTGGTATGTCAGGAACGACGGCGCGACGGCGATTCCCGTCGGGGCGTCGTTCAACGTCTTCAGCGTCGACTGGACGCCGCAGAGTCAGTGGTACGACGTCACCCACGGCAGCATCTTCGGTGGCATCACCATCGCCAACCCGGGAATGCCGGCGAGCTGGTACCTCACCACGCTGGTCTGGAATCCCGGTGGCGTGGCGGTCGGCGTCTACAACGACCATGAAGCTTCGGCCTCCTACCTGTACACCGTCGGCAACCCGGCGTACTGGTATCTGGGCAACATCGACGGCACGGCGATGCCGAACGCTGTCAGCTACAACGTCGTACACGTCAATCGCACAGCCGATGGGCGTGTCGTCGAGGCCTCGGCGGCCAATACCATCGGGGCCGACCTCGTGATCGACTTCGCGCCGATCAACGGCGATCCGGATGCCGTTGCCTTCCTGCAGGCGACCGCGCCCGCGACCTACGGCCTCAGCGTCGATCACCCGACCGGCCTAGTCTACTCGACGAGTCTCGGCAGGTGGCTGGTGCGCAATCTCGACGGCGCGCCGATGGCTGCCGGAGCCCGCTTCATCCTCGTCGTCGGCAACGCCGAGCTGTCATCGAATTGCCGTTGGTTCACGCACACCGTCACCGCATCGAACCTCGGCAGCTCACCGAGCCTGACCCACATCCGCCACCCGCTGCTCGACGGCAATCCGAGCGCCAGGTGTGTCGTCACCCGCGTCGTCGGCAGCGGCGGCGCCGTCAGTCAGTATCCGATCGGCGTCTACTACTCGAGCGTCACCAATGCCTGGGCCATCCATCATCAGGCTTTGACGCATCGGATGCCGATCGGCGCCAGGTTCCACGTGCTGGTCGAAGGCACGTGAGGCAGCTACTCCGGAAGCTGGCCGTCGGCGGAGTCGTCGCGCTCCAGGATCATGCCGAGCCGGGTGACGGCGCGGCCGAGGACGCTGCGCACGGCCGCCACGGTGCGACCGAGGTGTTCGGCGATGTCGGCGTGGGGCATGCGGACGATGCGCGCCAGCACGAGGATCTCGCGATAGTCCTCTGGCAGCTGCAGCAGCGCCGCTTCGAGGCGCTCGATCTCCTCCTGGCCCATCACCTCACGGCTCGGCGACAGTCCGTCGTAGACCGCCCCATCGGGCAGCTCGACCTGACGGCGGGCATCGCGCTTGTCGCGGGCGAAGAATCTGGCCCGTTGCCGCAGCTTGTTCAGCGCCGCGTTCAGCAGCCAGCCGAGGAGCGCTCCCTCGCCGCGGAATTCGAAGCGCTCGCGTTCCTCGAGCAGCTCGCGGCACACCGACTGGACGACGTCGATCGAGGCCTCGTGCCGGCGCAGTCCGGGTCCCATGTGCACGCGCACGTAGGCATGCAGCCGCGGCAGGAACCGTGCGATGAGCCCGTCGATGGCGTTCTCGTCACCGGCGCTGGCGTCGCGCTGCAGTCGATCGAAGTCCTCGCTCACGGCGACATGCTAACGGGGCTTCGGCCCGGACCGCCGCGCGTGCCTGGTTTCGCGCGTCGCACTCGTCGGTGGTGGCGGTTTCCGGCCCCTGGTTGCGTGGCGAACTCCGGCGGTCGGATCGCTGTCGAGTAGGATTCCTCGATCGCGTCCACCGACGACATGTCCGCCCCCGCCGACCCCGAAGACGACCTGCCGGAGCTGCCGACCGCCGTCGAGGAACGGCTCTTCGAGATCCTGTTCGGCCACGCGGACGACGAACAGGCCGCGCTGCTCGACCGCCTGCGTGCCGAGCATCCTGCGTGTCGTGACTCGCTTGATCGGCGCCTGCGCTCGATGACGGCCGGCATGGGGCTCCTCGACCGCGCCGGCAGCCAGCTGCGCGAGGCGCCGCTGCCTTCCCGGATCGGTCCCTACCACATCCGCGACCTGCTCGGCGAGGGTGGGTTCGGCGTCGTCTATCGCGCCGAACAGCTCGAGCCCGTGCGCCGCGTCGTCGCCCTGAAGGTCCTGCATCCGCGCCGACTCGATGAACGGTCGCTGTGGCGGTTCCAGACCGAGCGCCAGACCCTGGCGCGGATGGGGCATCGCAACATCTCGCAGATCCACGATGCCGGCACCACGCCCGACGGACTGCTGTTCTTCGCCATGGAGTTCGTCGATGGCGAGCCGATCACCCGGTGGTGCGATCGCCGGCGATACGGCATCGACGCGCGGCTCGCGCTCTTCCTCGAGGTCTGCGCCGCCGTCCAGCACGCCCACCAGCGCGGCGTCGTCCACCGCGACCTCAAACCCGGCAACATCCTCGTCAAGGCCGAGGGCGAGACCGCGGTGCCGAAGGTCATCGACTTCGGCGTCGCCAAGATCATCGATGCGGACGAGGTCGATCCGCTGGCCACGCGCGAGGGGGCCATGATCGGAACGCCGGCCTACATGAGCCCCGAGCAGGCCGCCGGCGGACCGGTCGACACGCGCACCGACGTCTACGCTCTCGGCGTCCTGCTCTACGAGCTGCTCGCCGGCGACCTGCCGTTCGCCGCGGAGCGCTTCGACGGCGTTGGCATCGCCGAGGTCGCCCGGGTCGTGCGCGAAGAGGAACCGCGGCGCATGTCGACGGCCGCAAGCGCCGGAGCCGCTGGCATCGACGGCGTCTGTGTGGCGCGAGGAACCCGTCTCGCCGCGCTGCTCGGCGCGCTGCGCGGTGACCTCGAGTGGGTCGTGCGACGCGCGATGGCCAAGGATCCCGAGCTCCGCTATGCGTCGGTCGCCGGCCTGATCGCCGATGTCGAGCGCAGCCGCCGGCGCGAACCGGTGGCGGCGCGCGAGCCCGAGGCGCTCTATCTGCTGCGGCGCTTCGTCACCCTGCACCGCCTTGCCGTCGGCGTCTCGGCTGCGATCGCCGTCGCCCTCGCCGTTGTCTTCGTCGCCCTCGTGGATCTGCTCGACGAGGTCGAGGCCGCCCGGCAGACTGCGGTCGAGCGCGGTGACGCCGCAGAGCTCAACGGCTACGCCGCACACCTCGCCGCGGCCAACGCCGCCTTGGAGTCGGGCGACCTGCCCAACGCAATCCGTCACCTCGACGATGCCCCGCCGCGTCATCGCGGCTGGGAGTGGCGCTACCTGGCCAGCCAGTGCGACACCAGCCTCGCCGACATCTCGAGTCGACCCGGACACATGCCGAAGAGCGTGGTCTGGCTCGACGACGAGCGGCTGATCCTGCTCTACTTCGACGGCAGCGTCGAAATCCGCGATGCCGACGCCGGCGTGTTGCTCGAGCAGCCGATCGCGCTGGTCGGCGGGTTCCAGGAGGTCTGCCATGACAGTCGGCGCCGCATGCTCGTCGCGATCGTCGACACCTACAGGTCGGTGATCGCCATCGACACCCGCAGCTGGCAGCAGACGTTGCTGTTCGATGCCGTGCCGGTCGGGTCGGGAAACGACCACCACATCCGCTCGGTGACGATGGCGCCCGACGATCGCACGGTCGCGATCTCGGCCAATTCCGGCAGCGTGATGTTGCTCGATGCGCGCGGCGAGCGCCCGCCACTGCACCTATGCCGAACGCGGTTGCATGCGTCGGCCATGGCGTTCACGCCCGATGGGGAACATCTGGTGCTGGCGACGATGTCAGGGTTCCTGGAGGTGCGTCGGGTCGAGGACGGCGTGTTGGAGCGTGAGGTCTTCCTCGACGCAGAGGGCGTGAGCGCCATGACGATCGACCCCGGCGGCCTGATCGCCTACGCCACGTCGGGGCTGAGTCTGTACAAGGTCGACCTCGCTAGCGGGGAGGTCCTGATCCGGACGCCCACGGCCATCGAGATCACCAATCTGCGTCGGGCCGCTGACGGGACGACGATCTTCGGCGTCGGCGGCTGGTGGACCGGGCGGGTCACGGTCTGGTCGGCACAGACCCTCGAGCTGGTCGGTCGCCACAACGGTCACCGTCGCGGCGTGCTCGCCGTCGAGCAGAGTCCAGACGGCTCCCGCATCGCCACGGCTTCGTTCGACGGCACGCGTGTATGGTCGCGGCAGCCGATGCGGTTCGCGCGGCAGCTGCCGGCCGGAAACCACGCCAACGACCTCGCCGTGGCCGACGACGGCGCCGCGTTCTGTGCCGTGAGCCGGGACGGAACCCTGCGCATCTGGGATGCGCGGACCTGCGCGCTGCTGCAGGAGGTCGTGTGTGGCTGCAGGCTGTTCGGCTGCGAGCTCACCCGAGACTCCGCGTACGTCGGTGGCGATCGCGTGTTCGCGCTCGACCGCGCGACCGGGGATCTCCGCGAGGGTCAGAAGCCAGGGTACGCGACGGCTCGCATGTGCCTCGATGCAAGCGGCCGCTTCCTCGCCTCGACGCGGCTGAATGGCGGTCGGGCTTGCATCTGGCGCGTTCCCGAGCTCGAGGTCGTTCACGATCTCGAGGTGCCCGTGCTCGATCGTGTGGTCTTCGACGAACGTGCCGGGCGCTTCCTGTTCAGCGCGTCCGACGGTCGGCTTCGCGCGATCGATCCCGAGACCGGTGACGTTGCCGCGGAGCCCGGCAATGCCGGCTGGAGCGCGCTGGCGGTGCGCGGCGAGGCGCTCGCCAGCGGTCAGCAACCGCTCCAGTACCGGCTGCAGGCAGACGCACCGTTGCGGGTGCTATCGGCCGAACTCGAAGTCACGGCCGTCGCGTTCTCGCCCGACATGCAGCGGATCGTCACCGGGTCGCCGGACAGCCTGGTCCGCTTTTGGAACCCACAGGGCACCGAACTGCTGGTGCTCGACGACGCCCCGAAGATGGTCGCCGAGCTCGCGTTCGCGCTCTCTGGCCAACGGCTGGTCGCCCTGAGCCACATCCAGGGTGCCGAGTGCTACGTCATGGTCTGGGGGGCGGAGCTACGTTAGGCGTCGCCGAGAGGCCACCGTTCAGGGCAGGAACGTCAGCTTCACCGTGTTGCTGACGTGGTCGACGCCGAGGTTGTTGCCGAGCACGATGAAGGCGTGATGGACGGCGGTACCGATCAGGCTCGGGTCGTTGACCGGGCCGAGCACGAGCGCCGAGGTGGCCTCGCCATTGGCGTCGAGCTGGCCGAAGCTGTTCGGATAGTGCGACGTGTTCGCCAGCTGCACACTCATGGCGAGCCAGAGATCGGCGTTGAGCGGTACGTGGGCGTTGCCGAGCGTGATGCCGGGCGTCGTCGCCTGCGCGCCGGCGAGGAAGTACTGCTTGCCGGCGTGCTGGCTGCCGGCGGCGAGGCGGAAGTCCTGGCGGCCGCCGGTGGCGACCGAGATGCCGGTCTGGTCGCGGAACAGCGTGCGCTGCACTCCCTTCAGCAGCGTGAACGAATCCTCGACGCCGCCGTAGCCGAGGAACGTCGCGTCGAGGCGGTCGCCATCGACGTCGATCACCAGCGAGCCGAGGCGGTCGAGGCTGCGGCACATCACCGGATGGTTGAGCGCGCCACCCGTCGCGATGCTGGCGTTGCCGGCGACGATGTAGACCGCGCCCTCGTGCGCCGCCGGGCCAATGCTCGGCTTGGCGTAGGTGCCGTCACCCTGGGCGCTGCCGTCGCCCCGGTCCAGGATCATGCTCGGCTGCAGGGTCGCGCTCAGGCCGTAGTGCCCGTCGACCAGATAGGAGCGTTCGTAGCAGTGGCTGTGGCCGCCGAGGACCAGGTCGACGCCGCCGGCCTCGAGGATCGGCAACGCCACCTGACGCATGTCGATCATGCGGCCGCCGCTGTCGGTCGGCGAGTCGCTGTCGTGCGAGCCGAAGGTGTACGGCGGGTGATGCCAGTAGGCGATGATCCAGCGCGCCGAGGTCGCGGCGAGGTCGGCGGTGAGCCACGTCATCATGGCGCCGGCCGCGGTGCGGTTGCTGTGCATCGAGTCGAGGCAGATGAAGTGCACGTGGCCGCGATCGAACGAGTAGTAGGCCTCGGTCCCGCTCGGCAGGCCGCCGGCCTCGCCGGTCTTCGGCAGCGTGAAGATGCCGAAGTAGACGCCGTCCTGGCGCACCGAGTTGGCGCTGGCGGCGTCGTGGTTGCCGAACGTCGACCAGCTGAAGGTGTCGCGCAGGATGCCGCCGTAGGCGTCGAACATGCCGTTCTGGTACTCGGCGTCGGTGCCGTAGAGGTAGGCGTTGTCGCCGAGCAGCAGCATCATGTCGGCCGGCCGCGTCAGCGCCGCCGCGGCGAGGTACTGATCGCGCACCTCGAGCTGCTCGCGATTGCCGAACCCGGAATCGCCGACCGCCCAGATGCTCAGCGGCCGCACCGCGCCGGCCGGCGGCAGCGTCGTCAACGTGAAGTCCGCGCCCGGCGTCGTCAGCATGCCGTTGCCGTCGCCGACCGCGTAGCGGTAGCTCGTCTCGGGCTGCAGTCCGGTCACGGTGGCGGTGTGTTCGGTGGTCAGCTGGGCCGAGAAGTAGGCCTGCTGCAACGTCGTCGCCGAGCTGCCGAGCCAGAGCCGGGTCGCGCTCGGCTGATCGGTGCGCCAGCGCACCGTGGCGCCGGTCGGCGTGCCGTTCTGCAGGTAGGGGCCGCGCACGAGCTCGGTCGCGGCGAGGCCGGTCTCGAGCTCGAGGTCGAAGCTGATGTCCGAACTCGTCGCCGAGTGCTGATGCACCTCGACGGCGAGCAGGTTGCGGCCCGTTCGCAGGTGTCGCGACGACAGCGAGAACGTGCGCCAGGCCGACTCCGCGGCGCCGCCGACTCCGGCCGCCGCCAGCCGCCAGTGGGCCATCGGGCCGTTGGCGATGTTGCAACGGGCGACCTCGATGCCGTTGAGGTAGATGACGGCGGCGTCGTCGACGAGCAGCCGGATGCGGACGATGTCGGGCAGCGCGCTGGCCGGGACCGTGAACCCGTGGCGGAAGTACACCGCCGACCAGCGCGCCGTCGCCGGACCGCCGTTGATGACGGTCGCCTCGTCGCCATCGCCGAAGCCGAGCTGCGCCGGTCCCGAGCTCCAGTTCGAGTCGGCGAAGCCGGGCTGCATCCACGTGACGCCCGGGAACGTGCCGCTGTCCTCGTAGAGCCAGGTGGCACCGCGCGGCACCAGCATCAAGGACGGGGGAGGTGGCAGCGGTGTGGTCGCGGCATTCGTGGCGGCCGTCGACGGCGGTGCGGTCGACGCGGCCGGCTGTGGTGGCGCCGAGGGCGATGCTGATGGAACGAGAGCGA
>JAGQRA010000042.1 GCA_020425885.1 Planctomycetota bacterium
AACACACTGTCGGTTACGGTTGCACATTCGAGAGGAGTCGCTTTGGCTTCCTGTTGGCTTCGCAACCTCAGGTACGCCCGAGCCTCCTCTCGAAATTCACCCGGCTCGTGAATAGTCCGGGCTAGGTATCTCTGCGGCGGTCGACGCACGGCGAGACGAGTCCGGCACGTCGCTCGTGGAGTTGATGTTCGGCATGGCGATCTGCGTGACGATGCTGCTGGCGATCTCGACCGCGACCGTCTCGCAGACCCGGTTGCGACGGATGACCCTGGAGCAGAACCTGGCGATGATCGCCTGTCGCAGCACGATCGAGTCGATGCGGGACGTCGCATTCTCGACGCTGCCGACGCTCGACGGTGTCGGCTTCGACATCCCGGGCGTCAATGGCGAGCCCGGTGCGCTCAGGGCATTGCCCGGCGACGCCGACGGTCTGCCGGGGCTGATCACGGTGGCCGTCGAGAGCAGCTCGGGTGGCGAGACGTTGTATCGCATCACCCTCGCCGTGGATTGGCTGGGGGCCGCCGGCGAACAGCACTACGACTCCATCTCGCTGATGGCGGAGCGCAAGGCATGATCCGTGCCGCTGCACAGACCCGCGATCGAGGCGGCGGCGAGTCCGGCTTCACGCTGGTCGAGCTGATGGTCGTGCTGGTCGTCGCGATTCCGATCCTGGCGGCGGTGCTGTCGACCAGCGCCGTGGTGCGGAGCGAGATCCAGACCTCCGACACCGTGGCCAGCAGCGCCGAATCGTGCCGCATCGCCGGTCAGCGGCTGGCGTTGCTCAGCCGATCGGGCCTGGTGTCGACCTGCGAGGTGCGCGCGATCCAGGCCGACGTCGATGCGGCGACCGCGGCCCATGCCGTCGACCCCAGTGTCGTGATCCCGAGCCTCGGCGATTGGATCCCGATGCCGGCCGGCGCGAGCCATCCGACCCTGAGGTTCCAGTCCGCCGACGGCGTGCTATCGATGAATTCCGCGGCGCTCACGCCGGCGCGCGCCCTCGAGTTCGTGATCGAGCCGGGCGAGACCGCCAACGGCGCCGACGACGACGGCGATGGCCTGGTCGACGAGGGCAAGCTGCAGCTGACGGTGGGCTCGGTGGCGACCGACATGATCCTCGCCGGCGTCGAGACCTGCAGCTTCACGATGAACGGCCGGGTGCTGCGGATCCAGCTCGGTTGCGCCCGCGGCGATCGCCTCGGGCGCATCCATCGCACGACGGCGACCTTCGACGTCTTCATGAGGAACAGCTGACGGGCCTGCGGCCGGTGTCGGCAAGGAGAACGTGAGCGCTGATGGACATGGACAAGGACATCGACGAGGACCGGCTGGCGCCCGTTCGCCGCGGGCGCGATGAGGGTGGCTACGTGCTCATGATCGCCATGGTCGCGGCGGTATTGCCGCTGCTGATGCTGCTCGGGGCCTCGACCCAGACCATGATGACGCGGCAGTCACGGGCAGGTGGCGAGATCAACGACGAACGCTCGCTGATGGCCGCCGAGTCCGGCATCGACGCGGCGATCTTCCGGGCGAGCACGGCCGTCGGATTGACCAACGGGGTCACATTCACCCAGGACATGGGCAATGGCATGTCGTTCAGCGTGACGCCGACGCTGCTCAGCACCGATGGCATCAGCAACGATGGCGATGGCGACATCGACGAGGCCGACGAGAACGTCTACGAGATCCTGTCCGTCGGCTCCTACGGTGGCACGTCGCGCCGCGTCGTGGCCTACCTCGGGCCGCAGCCGGGAGGGGCGGCCACGATGCCGGGCGCGCTGATGATGATGGACAGCTTCTCGGGCCAGGAGCTGCATATCCAGGGCACGTCGAACATCGACGGCAACGACTACCTCGTCTCCGGCGGCGGGTCGGGCAATCCGGCGATGCCCGGCGTGTCGATCGCGAGCCCGCACACGATCGCGGAGCTCACCAACGACATCCCGTCCGGCGATCGCTCGAAGGTGCTCGGCGTCGGGGCATCGCCGAGCCTCGGCGTGGCGGCGACGACGATCGACATCGAGGCGACCCGACTCGCGATCCAGAACTCGGCCAACATCGTCCTGACCTCGGGATCGTACTCGAACTACAACTTCGGCAGCAGCGCCACCGGCACCTACAACATCATCTACAAGAGCGGCAGCGTGACGTTCAAGGGCGGGCGCGGGGCCGGCATCATGTTCATCACCGGCAACCTGCACGTCGAGGAGTCGTTCCGCTTCGACGGCGTGATCTACCTGCTCGGCGATGCCGAGATCCACGGCAACGTCTCCATCTACGGCGCCATCGTCGCCGGACCGTCCTGTCCCCACTTCTACCTCGAGGAGAGCGTCAAGATCCGCTACTCGAGCGAGGCCATCAGCCTCGCCGGTGCCTCGTTGCCCGGCAAATACGTGGCCTTCAACGGCTGGCAGGAGATCTCCCGTCATTGAGCGAGGCCCGTGAGTGAGGACGCCGCTGCCGCGCGCACGCTCCAGGCCGCTGCCGACCCGGCGTGGCTACACGTGGCAGGGCCGCGTCGCGCTCGGGGTCTCGGTCGCGGCCGCGGCCAGCATGGCGTTCGTCATGGGCATCCCCACCGTGCCGGAGCTGCCCGCCGTGGGGTTCGTCACCTCGGCGGATCGCACCGCCCTGTTGGCGATGCTGGTCGACCTCAAGGCGGCGTGGAACCCGGCCGAACGTGAGCGGATCATCGGCATGGCGCGGCATCAGGCCGAGCAGCTCGGCAGCGCCATGGTCTGGCTGCTGCGCCATCCCGAGCACGAGGACATCGGTCTGGC
>JAGQRA010000378.1 GCA_020425885.1 Planctomycetota bacterium
ATCCCTGGCTCGGCACCTGGAATCCGGTCGGCAGCTACTTCGATCAGGGCGACCCCAACGTCGGTTTCCCACAGAACGCGGACGGCGTGCGCAGCCCGAGCTACTCCGGCAGCGACGCCGTCAAGAATCGCGTCACGGTCAGGGCGACCGACATGCAGGTCGCCGGCGCGAGCTACTTCTACGGCATCCACCTGATCCACCAGGGCGAGGCCGTCGCCAATCGCGGTGACAACCTGGCCTCGCGCGGCTTCAACCCGCAGCAGAGCGGGTCGAACTGGTCGTTCCCCAACAACAGCGTCGGCCAGGTGCACGGTTCGATCCTGCAGCACTGGCCCGGCAGCAGCCTGGACGTCGGCCAGAACGGCAATGACGACGGCCGCTTCTTCGTCGCCGTCAAGGTCACCACCACAGGCAGCGTGCACCACTACGAGTACGCCGTCCACAACGCCGACAACAGCCGCGGCGGCGCCTCGTTCCGCGTCCCGGTCGACCCGGCCGGTGTGGTCTCGAACTTCTCCTTCCGCGACATCGACAGCAACGCGCTCAACGACTGGAGCGCCAGTCGCGTCGGCAACGAGGTGATCTTCCAGGCACCCGCCGGCAACGCGTTGGAGTGGAACACGATCTACAACTTCGGCTTCGACTGCAACATCGCGCCGTCGTTCGGTTCGGTCGCGCTCGACGAGGCCCGCGTCGGCCCGGGCGCGCTGTCGGTCCTGGTCAGCTCCGAGGTGCCGAGCGGCATCCCGGCTGCCCGCGTGAATACCATCGGCTCCAGCGCCGGCTGCGGCACCTGCGACGCCGCCTTCTACGAGGTCATGGGCAACAACTCGTTCGACCTCGCCGGCTCGGGGATGACGATGACGCTCAACAGCGGTGAGTACGGCATCGGCGCCGGCACCGGCACCTGGGCGACGCCCGCCGGCACCCAGCTCAGCCTCGGCGACGACTCGCAGGTCCAGATCACGCTGCCGTTCTCGCTGCCATACCCCGGCGGCTCGACCAGCACGCTGTGGGTCTGCTCCAACGGCTTCATCTCGGTGAGCAACAGCAACGGCACGCCTTACACGCCGTCGTCGTCCCAGTTCCTCGGCTTCTCGCCGTGCTGGGCCGCGCTCTGGCACGACATCAACCCGGCTTCGGGCGGCGCTGTCCGCTACGAGTCGACGCCGACCTCGGCGCGGGTGACGTGGGATGCGGTCCCGTACTACGGCAGCAGCGCGACCGCGACGTTCCAATACCAGTTCGAGCCGAGCGGCACGGTGCACGTGCTGTGGCAGACGGTGCAGACCGGCGGCAACGACTTCCTGGTCGGCTGGACCCCAGGTGGCGGGCCGACGGATCCGGGCAACACCGACCTGAGCGCGGCGTTGCCGGCGGGCTTCGGTCTGTGTGCGACGCCGTTCAACGGCCTCGCACTCGGCGCCTCGAATCGCCCGATCCTCGGCACGACGATCAACCTCGACACGACCGGCATCCCGGCGGGGTCGCCGTTCGGCGTGATCATGAAGTCGCTGCAGCAATACGCCCCGCCGCTCGACCTGACCTCGTACGGCATGCCGGGATGTGAGGGCTATCCGATGAACGGCGTGTCGCAGATGTTCCTGCCGACCGGCCCGAGCCACTCGCTGCCGTTCGCGATCCCGAGCAACACCGCGTTCACGGGCCTCGGCATCGTCGTGCAGTCGTTCACCTACAGCCCGCCGCTGACGCCGCTGGGCGTGGTGTCGAGCAACGGCATCCAGCTGATCCTCGGCCCGCTGTAGGACTGGCGCTACGGTTGCATGAGCACGGCGGCCCCGACCAGGGCCGCCGTCTCGGTACGCAGCACGTGGGGGCCGAAGCAGACACGCTCGAACCCCGATGCCAGGATCGCTGCCTCCTCGGCGTCGGTGAACCCGCCTTCGGGCCCGACCAGCAGCACGGCGTCGCCATGGCTCTGCCTCGGCGGGCCGCCCTCGGCGGCACCGAGGTAGCGGGCTGACGGCAGATCTGGCTGCCGCAGGAACTCCGCCAGTTCGAGCGCGGGGCGGATCTCGGGCAGCCAATCGCGGTCGCACTGACCGGCGGCTGCCAGCACGATCTTCTGCCATCGTTCCGAGCGGTCGCCATGCGGGCGGGTGCGCTCGGTGCGCATTGGCCAGAACACCGCGATCCCGACCTCGGTGCCGTGTTCGAACAGCCACTCGGCGCGATTGTGGCGCGGGGCGGCGAAGGCTACGTGCACGGCCCGGCCAGGTCGCGGCCGGAAGTCGGCGGCGTCGACCTCGACCTCGACCCGCCGCCGCGCGGCTACGGTCAGGGTCGCCCGGGCGGCGGAGCCGCGGCCGTCGGCCAGGGTGATGAGCTCGCCGACGCCGAGCCGGAGCACCGTTGCGAGATGGTGC
>JAGQRA010000379.1 GCA_020425885.1 Planctomycetota bacterium
GCGGCCTCGCTGACGATCTGGTCGAAGCCCGGGTAGATGAAGTCGAGGAACTGGATCTCGGCGATCGGGCGCAGGCCGTAGACGGCCATGCCGACGCCGGCGCCGAGGATGCCGCACTCGCTGAGCGGGGTGTCGAAGCAGCGCTGCTCGCCGAACTCGTCGAACAGGCCCATCGTGGCGCCGAACACGCCGCCCTTCTTGCCGACGTCCTCGCCGAACACGACCACCCGGTCGTCGTTCTTCATCTCGGTGCGCATCGCGTCGGTGATGGCCTCGATCATGGTCATCACCTTGGTGCCGGTGCTGGTCTCGGTTGCGGTCATGGCTGTAGTGGGGGTGTGCTGGTCTCGGGGTGAGCGGATGCGGGCTGGTCCGGGCTAGAGCGGGAAGTGGCCGACGTCGGCGCCGACACCGCCCCGTGCCATGAGGTCGCGCAGCTCGAGCTTCTGGGCTTTCAGCTGCGGCGTGAGGTTCATGTAGACGTCGTCGAACATGGTCTCGGGGCCCGGATCCGGCCCGGCCTCGACGCTCTCGATCGCGGCCTGCAACTCGGCCTTGGTGCCGTCGACGCACTCCGCCTCGAACGCCTCGCTCCACAGCTTCCGGTTCTTGAGGTACTGCTTGAAGCGCGCGATCGGGTCCTTCTTCTTCCAGGCCTCGTAGACTTCGGCGTCGCGGTAGCGGGCGGCGTCGTCGGAGCTGCTGTGCGAGGCCATGCGGTGGGTGACGCTCTCGACCAGCGTCGGCCCGTCGCCCTTGCGGGCGCGGTCGACGGCCTGCTTGCAGACGCGGTAGACGGCGAGGATGTCGTTGCCGTCGACGCGCACGCCGGGGATGCCGTAGGCGTCGGCCTTGATCGCCATCGATTCGCTGACGGTCTGCTGCGCCGACGGCGTCGAGATCGCGTAGCCGTTGTTCTCGACGACGAAGACGACCGGCGCCTTGTAGACGGCGGCGAAGTTGAGGCCGCAGTGGAAGTCGTTGCTGCTGGTGCCACCGTCGCCGCAGAAGGTCATGAACACGGTGTCGTCGCCGCGGATGCGCGCTGCCATGCCGGCGCCCGCAGCCTGGCTCAGCTGGGTGCCGATCGGCGAGCTGATGCTGACGAAGTTGGCCTCGCGGAAGCTGTAGTGGACCGGCATCTGCCGGCCCTTGCTGGTGTCGGCGGCCTTGCCGTACCACTCGGCTGTGATGCTCGCGATCGGCACGCCGCGCAGCAGCAGGATGCCGGGCTGGCGATAGGCCGGAAACAGCCAGTCGCTGTCCTTCAGGGCGAAGGCGGCGCCGATATGCGAGGCCTCCTGCCCGGTCGATTGCAGGTAGAAGCCGATCCGACCCTGGCGCTGCAGCGCGAGGCCGCGGTCGTCGAGGATGCGGGTGCCGACCATCAGCCGGTAGAGCCGCTGCAGCTCCTCGGCCGGCAGATTGGGATCGACACCCTTGGCTGCCTTGCCGTTCTTGTCGAGGATCGAGACCAGTTCGAGGCTCATGAGTCGTTCTCCTGGGGTACCAGGTCGGCCCGCGCCGCGGCGAGAGCGTGTCGTTGCCGCAACATGCCGGCGAGGTAGTACTCGGCGGCCTTGTAGCTCGAGCGGACCAGCGGGCCCGATGCCACGTAGAGGAAGCCCTTCTTCTGCGCCCGTTGCTCGAGGGCGCGGAATCGCGCCGGCGACAGGTGCTCCTTGACCGGCAGGTGCTTCAGGGTCGGGCGCAGGTATTGACCGAAGGTGACGACGTCGACGCCGTGCTCGCGCAGGTCGTCCATCGCCTGCTCGACCTCGCGTTCGCTCTCGCCGAGGCCGAGCATCAGCGAGGACTTGGTGACGATGTCGGGCCGCAGCTCCTTGGCCTTCTGCAGCGTCGCCAGCGAGCGGGTGTAGCTGCAGCGGTGATCGCGCACGCGCGGGGTCAGCCGCAGCACCGTCTCGATGTTGTGGGCGTAGACGTCGGGGCGACCGGCGAGGATCGTCGCGATCCGATCCTCGCGGCCCTCCATGTCGCCGACCAGCGCCTCGACCAGGATGCCGGGGTCGCGCTGCTTGATCGCCTGGATCGTCGCCGCGACGTGGCCGGCGCCGCCATCGGGCAGATCATCGCGGTCGACCATCGTCAGCACCACGTACCTGAGCTGCATCGCGACCGCCGCCTCGCCGACCTTGACGGGCTCGTCGGTGTCGACCGGGTTGCCCATGGCGTGGGTCTTCACGGCGCAGAACCGGCAGCCGCGCGTGCAGGTGTCGCCGAGCACCATGAACGTCGCCGTGCCGCCGGCCCAGCACTCGCCCATGTTGGGGCAGCGGGCCTCCTCGCAGACGGTGTGCAGGCCGCGTTCACGCAGCACCTTGCCGAGCGCGGCCACGGTGGCGCCGGCGGGGATCGGCACCTTGAGCCAGTCGGGCTTGCGACCCGGTGATATGCGTTTGGCGTCGGCGGGGGGCATGGCTGAGCGGGCGGGGAGGATAGGAACCGGCGCGGCGCAGCGCTAATAAGATACCGATCAGTATCGTTGCGGGCGCCGATCAGTGGCCGGCCCGTGCGGCGCCCGACTACGGCCGTGGATGTGAGTCATCGCACCGTTGCCAGCGGGTATTCCGGGGCTTCATCAGCCCCCGGCCAGTCGGGTCCAGTCGATGGCGTCGCGGCGGATGCGCGGCAGCTCCACTGTCAGGAACTCGACGTACTTCTGGGCGGCGCCGGTGTTCCAGACCACGACCTCGTCCGCGGCTCCGACCCGGCCGTCGGCGACCGCCTGCCGCAAGGCGTCGAGGCAGGCCCCGGCCTCGGGGCACAGCGCGATGCCCTCGCTTCGCATCGCCAGCGCCACGGCTTCGCGCAGGCGTCGCTCGCCGGCGGCGATCGCGCCGCCGCCGGTGACGCGCAGCGCGTCGAGGATCATGCGGTCGGCGAACGGCTTCGGCACCCTCAGGCCGGAGGCCGCGGTGCGGGCGTCGGTGACGGCATCGCATACCGCGGCCCCGCTGCGCATCGCGGCCACGACCGGGGCGCAGCCTTCGGCCTGACAGGCGAACAGCTTCGGCAGCGGCGCTCTGGCATCGAGCCAGCCGAGTTCGCGCAGTTCGAGAAACGCCTTCTGCATACCGACCAGGCCGGTGCCGCCACCGGTCGGATAGAAGATCGCGTCGGGCAGTCGCCAGCCGAGTTGCTCGGCGAGCTCGAGCCCCATCGTCTTCTTGCCCTCGAGGCGATAGGGCTCCTTCATCGTGCTCATGTCGAACCACAGCCCGCGCTCGGCACCTTCGCGCACGATGGCGCCGCACTGGTGGATCAGGCCATCGACGCGGAACGCGGCGGCGCCGTACCAGCTGGCCTCGCGCTGGTTGACCATCGGCGTGTCCTCCGGCATCAGCACCGTGCACTGCAGGCCGGCGCGGGCGGCGTAGGCGGCGAGAGCGCCGCCGGCGTTGCCGGCGGTTGGGGTGCCGACCCGCGTGATGCCGAGCGCCCGGGCCATCGTCACCGCCATCGCCATGCCGCGGGCCTTGAACGAGCCGGTCGGCAGCAGGCTCTCGTCCTTGACGAGCAGTCGTCGCACGCCGAGGAGCGCGGCCAGGCGCGGCGCCTCGAGCAGCGGGGTCATGTTCTCGCCGAGCGAGACGATGTCGGAGTCATGCGCGAACGGCAGCAGCTCGCGGTAGCGCCACATCGTCGGCGGCCGGCCGGCGAGGTCCTCGCGCCTGACCGCGGCGCGGATCGCGGCGAGATCGTAGCGCACGACGATCGGCTGGTCGTCATGGCAGGTCTGCAGCGAATCGAGCGGGAGCCGTGAACCGTCGCTCGTGGCCTCGAGGTGGGTGGCGAAGCGCATCGTGTCGATCGGAGCCGCGCGATCGACCGGCCGCAAGCGCCGGGTTGCCGTGGTGGTGCGGGTCAGAGCCGGCCGATGCTGGCCTGCAGCCGGTTCGTCGTCGTGAAACCGCCGGCATTGGCGCTCGGGTCGAGGGCGAACCCCTGGGCGAAGAAGCGGGCGCCGATCAGGAACGGGTTGTCGGGGATCGGGACCAGCACGCGTGCCGTGCCGTACTGCGGGATGACGCTGGTGATCGCATCGCGGCTGACCTGCAGCGTGCAGCCCGGCATCCCGTACGCGGACAGGTCCAGGGGCAACGGCGTGTTGCCATCGAGGCTGTCGCTCCAGCCGAACGCGAAGAATGTGTGCACGAAGGATGCCGTCACCAACAGCGTGCAGCTGGCGCCGATGGTCGGGCCCAGGGTCGAACTCGGCGACGACAGCGTCGGCGTCGACGTCGAGCCGGGGCAGCTGCTGCCGAGCGACGTGAAGGACCCCGCCACCGGCGGGCTGTAGGTGTCGGTCTCGGAACGGAAGGACGTCGATTGCACGTCGACGCCGCCGTGCATCGTGATCCGTTGCAGCCGGTCGTCGTAGACGAGCGTGTGACTGCTGTGGCCGAAGGCGGTCGAAGCGCCCTGGGTCCAGTCCGTGCCGTCCCATTCCCAGGTGTCGGTGCCGCTGACGCCGCCGCCATGGAGCACGCACAGGCCACGCACCGGGTCGAACGCGATGGCGTGCCCGGACCGCACCGGCGGCGAGGTCGTCGGGTTGAGCTGATGCCATGACACGCCGTCCCATTCCCAGGTGTCGGCGAACTGGTTGCGGCCCCGACCGCCGAACAACACCGTGCGTCCGCGGATGTAGTCGCTGGCCATCGCGTGACGAGACCGCGCCGCCGGTCCGGCCGAGGTGACCAGGGTCCAATCGACGCCATCCCATTGCCAGGTGTCGCCGAGCGCGTTCGATTGGCTGCCCGGCGTTCGCCCGCCGAACAGGATGGTCGTGGTCGCGGGCAGGTCGAACGCCATCGCGTGGTCGAACCGTGCCGAGGGATGATTGGCCGGTTGCCGTTGCGTCCAGGTGATGCCGTCGTAATCCCAGGTGTCGTCGAAGGCCGAGCCGCCGAGGACCGACGGCGTGCCGCCGAACATGACGGCGCGGCCGCGGACGGCGTCGAACGCGATCGCGTGGGCGCCACGGGCCGGCGGCACGACGGTCGGCGTCGCGCGGATCCAGGTCGCGCCGTCGAACTCCCACGTCGCGTCCTGTGCCGTGTAGGTCTGATCGAAGCCGCCGCAGAGGACGAGACGTTGTCGCAGCGGGTCGTAGGCGCCGCCGTGATAGGCGATGGCGGGCGCGGGTCCGGAGGTCCGGGCCAGATGCCAGACCGCCTGCCCGCGCAGCGGCGAAGGTGCCAGTGAGAGCAACGCTGCCGTTGCTGCGATCGTCCGCGACTTCGTCGTCACCATCCCGCCTCCCGGTTCCCGTGGGGTTCGCGGCGGCCGCGGCTGCCGTGGATGGCAGTGACCGCCATGGAGCCGAATCGGCCCGGCGGCTCATCGCTTGAGCTGTGGTTGTCATTCGTACCTTCCTGCGACAGCGTTCGCATCGGGTGTTGGGAGAACCCCTACGGGGGTTTCACGAGCGACAAGGTGCGGCGCACGCACCGCGCAAGAAGAGCGTTGCTGTGTTCCTGCCGGTGCGGCTGCTCTACTACCGCCGCCGCTGACCATCGTCTGCCGACGACCGTCTCGTCGTCACGGTGAGTCAGGTGAGCAGCCGACGAGAGTGCGATGAGTTCATCCCGATTGCGTGGCCGACGTGCGCTGGTTACCGGTGGCTCCGAGGGCATCGGCAAGGCGATCGCCGCGGCCTTCCTCGCCGAAGGCGCCGAGGTCGTGATCGCGGCGCGCCGCCCGGACCTGCTGCGCGCGACCGCGGCCGAGCTGGGCTGCGGCGAGGTCGTCATGGACCTGCGCGAGCCGCGACAGGTGGAGGCCGCCGTCGCCGCCGTGACGTCGCAGCTCGGTGGGCTCGACATCCTGGTCAACAACGCGGCCGTGACCAGTCCGAGCAAGGCCGTCGAGACCACGACTCTGGACGAGCTGCAGGCCGTGATCGACACCAATCTTCGCGGCAGCTTCTGGGCGATGCGCTGCGCTCATCCATGGCTGCTGCAGCACCGCGGTTGCGTGCTCAACATCAGCAGCATGGCCGGCGTTCAGGGGCAGGCGCTGCACGCCGCCTACGCGATGACGAAGGGCGGTCTCAACGCCCTCACCAAGAGCGCCGCGGTCGACTGGGGTCCGGACGGCATCCGCGTCAACGCGCTGTGTCCGGCCGGCACCTGGACGCCCGCGCTGCGGCGGTGGTGCGCCGAGCAGCCCGATCGGGGGGACATCGAGGACTACCTCGATCGGATCCACGCCCTCGGTTACTGCCCGGAGGCCTCTGCGATCGCGCCGGCCGCGGTGTTCCTCTGCAGCGACGAGGCCCGCTTCGTGACCGGCCATATCCAGCACGTCTCGGGTGGCAGCGAGTGCGGCTATCGCCTCTGAACCGATCCTCCGATGACCGCCATCCGCGACGTCACCACTCACGACATCCGGTTCCCGTTGCCGGGCGGCTCGGGCACCGACGCCGTTCACGGCGACCCGGAGTACTCCTACGCCGTCACCTGCCTGCGCACCGCTGACCACGTCGGCCACGGTTCGGCGTTCACGCTGGGCAATGGCAATGACGTGGTCGTGTCGCTGGCGCAACGGCTCGGCGACCGGCTGCTCGCGATCGCCGGCACCGACATCGAGTCGATGATGGCCCGGTTCGGCGAGGTGCAGCGGCAGCTCGCCGATGACTCGCAGCTGCGCTGGCTGGGGCCGCACAAGGGGGCCGTGCACCTGGCGCTGGCTTCGGTCACCAACGCCACCTTCGATCTGTGGGCGAAGTCGCGCGGCGTGCCGCTGTGGCGGCTGTTGCTCGATCTCGACGACCTCGCCCTGGTCGACCTCTGCGACCTGTCGTGGATCGAGGACGATCTCGATCGCGACGCGGCGCTGCTGCTGCTCGAACGCGAACGGCCGCTGCGTCCGGCCCGGACGGCGATCCTCGATACCGGGTATCCGGGCTACGACACCTCGGTCGGTTGGTTCGACTACCCCGACGAGCTGATCGCCGACAATGCGCGCCGCGCCGTCGCGGCCGGGTTCGGTGCCATGAAGCTCAAGGTCGGCAGCCGTGACCTCGAGCGCGACCTGCGCCGGGTGCGCATCGTGCGCGAGGCCGCCGGCTCTGGCGTGCGCGTCATGGTCGATGCCAATCAGCAATGGCGGTGGCCGATGGCGATGCGGGCCTGCGCGGCGCTCGCCGAGCTCGGCGTCTACTGGATCGAGGAGCCGACCCATCCCGACGACGTGCTCGGCCACCGCCGCCTGCGCGAGCTGGTGCGGTCGTCCGGCGTCAGGATCGCGGTCGGCGAGCACATCAGCCACCGCGTGCTGTTCAAGAACTTCATCCAGGCCGAGGCCGTCGACGTCGTGCAGGTCGATGCGCTGCGGGTCGCCGGCGTCAGCGAGTTCCTCGCGGTCAGCATGCTGGCGCGCCGGGCGGGGTTGGAGGTGGTGCCGCACGTCGGCGACATGGGGCAGCTGCACCGGCATCTCGTGCTCTGGAATCACATCGCGCTGGGCCTGCCGGCGACCATGCTCGAGCACATCCCGCACCTCGGCGATCGCTTCGTCGATCCGGCCCGGGTCGCCGGCGGTGTCTATCACACCCCGCGGCTGCCGGGCGCGAGCCTCGCGCTGCGCGAGGTCCACGGCTGAGAGGGTCCGCGGGCGATCTCCGGGTGCGCTCGGCGTCAGAACTCGAACAGGACACGCACGCCCGCCGCGCCCTTGGCCGCGTCCTTGGCGACGATGCCGAATGCGCCTTTGTGGCGGGCGACGTACTTGAGCATCATGCGGTCGGAGGCGACGTCCTTCGGCGGGGTCGAACCGTTCATGTTCTTGACCCGGAGCCAGTGTCGCGCCAGCTCGGCATCGTTCATGCCGAGCAGCGTGCCGACGAAGCTGATCTGGGCTGCCGAGGATGACTCGCGAGCGTACGGCCGCGCCCGCGTGCCGTCGGGCCATTGCGTCAGGGTCTTCAGGAACAGCTTCTTGATCAGGACCTTGGCCTCGGGCTCGGTGCAGGCGATCGCGTTCGTGGCATGAACCACGACGACTAAGACCTCCTTCTTCTTGTCCTTGTCTCGTTCTTGCTCTTGCGGCGATGCCGGCAGGCCGAAGCCACCGGCGATCATGGCGGTGACCAACGCGATGGGTAGTGAGTCGAGGATCATGGTTGGCTCCTCAGAAGCTCACCGACCAGCTGAAGTTCACGAAGTCAGCGGTGTTCTTCGTGTTCGGCAGGTTGTTGTGATGGAAGTCGAGGCGGAGGCGCACCGATTCGTTCGGGTCGAACGTGATGCCGACGACGTGCTCGGTGCTGTGACCGCGCTGCGTCTCCAGCAGGGTGAACGGCGCCAGTGACACGACGGCGAGATCGGATCCGGCGTCGTAGTAGTCGAACCGGTAGCCGAGTCCCCATTGCGGGCTCATGAACCAGGTCCATTCGGTCGAGAGCGCGCGCTGATCGTCGTAGCTGCCCTCGGAGCTGATGTAGGCCTCGGTCTTGGCCACGAGATCGCCGTGGCGCCAATCGAGGTCGACACCGACGAACTCGTAGTCGCGGGTGCCGACGAATCGGGACGGGAAGGGCGCCTGCAGGACCGCGACGTTGCTCAGGATATCGGTTGGTGCGGTCAGGCCCTCGCGCGTGCCGCGGCCGTAGTTGGCGGCGACCGAGAGGCCGAGGCCGCCGAACACGTAGGCGAGGCGGGCGCCGTAGATCGGATCGTCGGCGCTGTTGTCCTCGGTGCCGTAGTAGGCGTCGTACTCGACCCAGTCCTCACCGGCGCCGATCGCCGCCTTGCCCGAGGCGCGGAGGCCTTCGAGCGTCTGGGGGTAGAGCGTGTTGGCCAGGAACTGTCGCGTGTGCAGGTTACCGTTCGCGATCGTCCGCGCCGGGATGAAGTACTCGCGGTTGGTGGTGCCGTGTGGCGAACCGACGACTCCGCCCTGCAGCTGCAGGCCGTCGCTGTACTTCCATTGCGCGTAGAGGCGCGACAGGAACATGCGCGCCTCCGAGGTGTCGTCGGTGATGAAGGCCGGGTCACCCGAGGTCGTCGTGGTGGGGTCGTCGAGCAAGGCGCCATTGAACGTGTAGAAGCCCGGGGTCGCGAACAGCGACCATTGGTCATCGATCTGCGCCTTGAAGTAGAGCTCGAACAGCGACACCGAATGGCCGACCTCGGTGCCGTTGTTGCTGTCGAGGTAGCTGAACACCGAGGTCACGTGGCCACCGATGTCGAGGCTGCTGGCGGTGTAGGCCTGCGCCAGGGCGCGCGAGCCGAGCCGGTCGGACATGTGGGCCTGCATCTCCTCGACCTCGTCGAGGCGCTGCGTGATCTCGTCGAGCCGCTGGCGTGTGGACTCGGGATCCTGGGCCAGGGCGATGGAGGGAAGCCCGATCATCACGAGCAGGGTCTGGGGGATTCGATGTGCCATAGGATCGTCCGCTGCGACGTCGGATCCGTGTCTCGGGGACGGATCCGGCGGTCCTATCGGACGTTCCGGTCCGGCCCTTGAGCGCAACGATCCCGCCGCGGCGGGAGCCAGGCGTCTACCGGCTCACGGCGCCATTACGGTCACCTGCACGGCGTGACTCGCGACCAGGCCCGAGCTGCCGCAGCTCAGCGGGTCGATCCACGCCGACTGCATCGTGAAGACGAGGCCCTGCAAGCCGCTCGGCAGCGGGAAGGGCAACACGGCTCGGCCCTGGGCGTCGGTGGTGAACGGGGCGAGGACGCTCGGCGTCGTCACGTAGTTGACGATGCCCTGGATCGACGTGCCCGGGCCCGCCGGGCCGATCATGAACGAGGCCACGCCCCACGCCGAGGCGGGGCCGTCCTCGACGCCGACGCCGAAGGCGGCGTTGCCCTCGCGCGCCCAGCCGAGGACGTGGAACGCCGGCGGCGTCGCGCAGGCCGGCGAACTCGAGCCGATGCACTGCACGCCCAGCGGCGCCAGCGCCACGTCGGTCTCACGCCAGCAGTCCATGAGGTATGGGTAGGCCCAGATGTAGAACGTGTAGCCGACCCAGACCGCGGTCGCGTCGCGTTCGCGATCGAGGTAGGCGAAGAAGCCGAAGGCGCCGGGGGCGCAGGCCAGCAGGGTGCGCCCGGTCGGGTCCTGACGTTCGAGCCAGAAGCCGAGGCCGCAATGCACGGTGGTCGGGTGCGGGCTCCAGAGCACCGGGCGCGTGCCGATCTGGTCGGTCAGCATCTCCTCGACGCTGGCCTCCGTCAGCAGGCGGCCACCGCTGTAGAGTCCGCCGCGTCGCATCATGTCGAGGAAGCGCGTGTAGTCTTCGGCATTGCCCACGCCGCCGTCGGCGACGCCGGGATTGGTGCTGCTGCCGAAGTTGGTCGAGGTCATGCCGAGCGGGCCGGCGACCCGTTGCTGGAAGAGCTGGTGCCACGACAGGCCGGTGACGACCTCGCAGACGGCGGCGGCCACCTGCTGCGAGACGCTGCCGTAGTCGAACGCTGCCCCCGGCGCGTGGTGCAGCGGCATCTGGGCGATCTGGAAGGCGGCCTGGCGCATCGTGATCGTCGGGTCGTTCGACACCGGATCGAAGGTCGGCAGCCCCGAGGTGTGCGACATACACATGCGCAGCGTGATCGCCGCCTTCTGGCCGATCCCGTACTCGGGCAGATAGAGGGCCACCGGGTCATCGAACGCCACCAACCCCTGATCGATCAGCGACATCAGCACCGCCGCGGTCAGCGGCTTGCTGCCGGAGGCCAATGGCATCACCGTGTTGACCGGATAGCCGCCGAAGGTGGTCAGCAGGACCTGCTGACCGTGCTGGTCGACCCGCAGTACCAGGCCCGGCATCTGCAGATTCGTGACCGCTGCCTGGGCGACGGCGACGACGCCGGACAGGTCGTTGCAGGTGGGGCTCTGTGCGGGCAGCAGCGGGGACAGGGCGATCAGGGTCGCGACGATCCGAGTCCGAGTCATTGCGCTCCAAGATAGCAGAGTTTGCCGACTGCGTGCCGCCGGGGGGCGTGGCCGGCGATCGCCGCTAACATGACGGGATGGTGCGTCACCACGTCGGTTGTCGATTCGCCTTGCTGTCGTGCGTGGGCCTCGCCCTGACCCTCGGCGCATCGGCGCAGGACGAGGGCAAGACGGCGAAGGCCGAGGCCGAGGCCGAGACGCCGTTGCTCTGGGGGCCCGAGGCCCGGGTCCTGGCCGCGTCGCATCGGGTCGTGCGCGGCGTGCTTCACGTCGACGTGAAAGCCGTCGCCAAGGCGCAGACGAAGTCCGACTACGTCGGCGTGACGGTCGAGGTGCTGGAGCACCTCGTCGGCGCAGTGCAGGACAAGGTCGCGTTCAGGACCTTCGTCAGGCCGCCCAAGGACGCCGAGGCCCATACCGACGATCTGTCCGCGGCCCAACTGCTCGCGCTCGATGGCCAGGAGCGGATCGTCTTCCTCGGCGGTCCCGGCGGCGTCTACCTCGCCGGCGACGACGATCGGCAGGCCGTGCGCGAACCCGACCCCGAGTTCGTCGCGCGGCTGCGGCGACGGCTGCGCCTGCACGCGGCCATGCTGGCGCAGCCGCTGAGCATCGATCGTCGGAGCCGGGCTCGCGTCGACAAGGTCATGCGCCGCATCTGCCGCGACGTCGACCACCAGCGGCAGGCGTTCGTCGATCTGCTGGCCCTGGATCGCGCCGATCTGCCGGCCCTGATCGCCGTGATGGATGACCGCCGTGCGCTCCTCGAGCAGTCGATCACGCTGCAGAACCGCGCCCGGGATGCCTTCGAACCATTCCGCCACTACGGGCCGAAGCTGGTCGTCGATGCCGTTGCCGCGGTCCTGAACCAGCATCTCGGCGAGAGCTTCGGGGCGATCTACAGCGGCGGCAGCGACACCGAACGTGACGCCTGCGTCCGCGGTTGGAAGGTCTACGCCCACTATCTCGCGCGCAAGCCGCGCTGAACGCCGAGCGCTGCAGCGTGGCGCGCGGTAGACCGACTGGTGGCCATCGGGTTGTTGCGCGCTTCGTCGCTCAGCCCGTGGCGCTGCCCGATGGTGAGCTCACTCCTTCGCGATCGGGCCCAGTAGCATTGCCGCGCTGCGATCGCTGGTCGGAATCTGCTGGAACATCGCCACGTCCGCGAGAGTGCGCGCAGCTTCCCAGATCAGGTCGCGCATCGTTGCCTCTCGGCTTCGGGGCATTGGTTCGCAGACCAGCAGGACCAGCTGGCCTCGGTGTAGGAACGCTCTTGCCTTGGTCACCTTTCGCTCGAGGTCCGCGGCGGCGATGTTCGCTCTGAATCGGACCTCGGCAATCTCGGGCTCATCGTCGACCCACTGGGTCCGATCCTCACGGTCCTTGAGCCACCGCTGGCTCACCAGCCGGAACATGTCGAAGACGTTGCTCACGTGGTCGATCATAGCTCGGAAGATCCGACCCGGTTGGCGGCGCCTCCTGCAGTGCGGCCGGGTCGCCGCCTCAATCGACGATCGCAATGCTCGGGTTGGAAACCTCGAGCTGGCTGCCGACACCGAGACCGGCCGACTGCCACAGCACGGCGAGGCCGATCAGACCGGGATGATTCGGCACCCCGACCTGCACCGTGAGACCGGCGGCCGGGCCGGTTCCGGCGTAGACGACATGCACGTGCTGCAGGTCGATCCAGATCGGATCGACGAGGTTCGGCAGGTGCACGGGTGGTCCCGGGAAACCGACCGCGATCGCGATCACGTTGCCGGCGGTTCCCGACCAGGTGGCCGCAAGCGCGCCGCCCGGCGGCGCACCTGTGCTCCGCACGTCGGCCATCGTCACCGCGCTCCAGGTGATGCCGTTGCCGACCGGAACGGTGCCGGTGAGTGGAATACGGGGATCGAGTCGCGCCGAGCCGGTGCCGAGCAGCGAGCTCTGCTGCTGCGCGCCGTTCGTGCCGCCGGCGAGCAGGTCGCCCGGTGAGCCGACCACACGCAGCGCGCTGGTATCGAGGTCGATGGCCGGCGCGCCGGGATAGGTCGTGCCGCAGGCGGCGCCGCCGTTGCCGCCCTGCACCCGGCAGTGGCTCAGGATGACCTCGCTGAGCCTGGCCAGGATGCCGGCGCCGGCGGCGCCCCAACAGAGCTGGCTCGGAATCGGGAAGCCATCGCCGCCGGCGAACACGCAGTTCTCGGCGACCAGTGTCGAATCCGTGACCTGGCAGGCGATGGAGCCGAACAGCGAGCCCAGCGCCGCGACCGAGTAGTCGCGCAGCGAGACCTGCGGCGACGAGAAGATCATCAGCGGCAGCCAATGGACGATGGTCGCGCCGTTGCCGTCGAGGTGCACGAGTCCGAGGGCGTTGCTGATCGTGACGGCACCGTTGACGCCGAGCCCGCGTACGACGACCGCCTGGCCGGCTGCCGTGTTGCTGACGATGAGTCCGGCCACGGACGTGCCGGTGTCGCAGAGAACGGTCAACGCCTTGCGGTCGATGGTCGCGGGCGCGTAGCTGCCGGCCCGAACGCGCAGGGTGCTGCCGCTCGGCACGGTCGCCGCCGCCGCGGCGATCTCACGGAAGTTGGTGCCCGGTCCGTTGGCGAGGTCGACGACGTACGTCGCCTGGGCGCAGATGACGGCCGGCGCGAGCAGGATGGCAACGATCGTGTGCAGGCGCATGGCTCCCCACTGTAGGGCTGCGATCCGGATCCGTCACCGGGCCGCGCCCGGTCCGACCTTGGTGCTGGGATCGTCGGCGCGCGCGCTCCATACTGGGCCGCCATCGTCAAACGGAGGAGTCCATGACCGCACGCCTGATTCGCAATGCAGCCCTTGCCGGGCTGATCGCCTGCGCGCCGAGCTGCACCAGCTTCGAGATCGAAGGGTCCGGAGATCTCGACAAGACGCCGGACGCCCAGAGCGTCACGGCCACGATCCACGGCTCGTTCTGGGGCTTCAAGTGGGTCGAGCCCGAGGTGACGGTCTGCAAGAAGAACCACGAGCTCTATCGCATCGAGTACCACCACAACGTGCTCTACGTGCTCGCCACCGTCGCCACGCTCGGGCTCTACGTGCCGCA
>JAGQRA010000380.1 GCA_020425885.1 Planctomycetota bacterium
TCGTGCTCGGCCGTGACGTCGTCGAGCACGTGGATCACGCGGCGCCAGTGGCGCGAGAACTCCGGCGGCACGAAGGTGACACCGCGCTCGACGTAGCTGGTGCCGTCCATGCGCTCCTGCCGCGAATCCGGCAGGCTGATGCGGCGCTCGCCCTGCAGCAGGCCGAGCAGGACCCGGCGACAGACCGCCAGCTCGGCCCCCGGCAGCGCCTGGCGCGACCAGGCCAGGATCTCGTCGCGGCCAGCCGCATTGCGCTGGCGCCAGCCCATCTCGTTGATGTCGACCATCTCCATGTCGTCGTAGAGCTGGATCAGCAGCTCGCTGGAGGTTTCGACCAGGGTCTCGGCATCCGCGCCCAGCGTGTCCAGCCTTGCCCGCGCGCGCGACCAGTCCTCCACCCAGATCGCCACCGGCGACTGGTCGAACAGTTCGCGGTAGCGCCGCTCGTTGGCCTCCATCGCCTCGCGGGTGCGGCGGATCTCGGTGACGTCCTCCACGGTCAGGATCACGCGCGCCCAGTCGCGCTGGTACTCGTCCGGGATCAGCACCGTGCCGCGGGTGTGGATCGAGCCGCCGTATTCCAGCGTCTCGGCCGTCTCGCCGCGGCTGACAGACGACGCACCCTGGACGAGCTGCTCCAGGGTTCGCGCCAGCTCGTCGAGCATGTCGTCGGAGAGTTCCGTCACGAACTGGCGCCGCAGGCTGTCGAGACCGTCGGCGCCGTAGATGCGCAGGCAGCCCTCGTTGGCCTCCACGATGCGCATCTCCGAGCAGAGCTCGCGCATGGCGTCGCGGTTGGCGATCAGGTGGTCGGCCATGCGCCCGCCCTCGGCGACGAAGAGGCGCTCGGCGCGACGGCGGATGTGCGACCAGTCGTCGACGCGGATGCCGACCGGCGCCTGGTCGAAGAGCTCGCGGTAGCGCCGCTCGCTCGCCTCGATGCGGGCGCGCACCTCCTGCTGCTCGGTGATGTCCTCGATGATCGAGACGACGCGCCGCCAGTCCCCCCTGGCGCCTTCGGGCACCATGGTGGTGGTGCGCACGATGATCATGCGGTGATCGAAGGTCTGCTCGACGATCTCGCGCACGACCATGGTCTCGCCGGCAAGGAAGGCCCCGATGATGTCGATCATCGCCTCGATCTCGTCGCGCGTCGAAGCGACCGAGTCGATGTGCTGCCAGAGTTCCTCGTGCGAGGCGAAGCCGAACAGGCGCAGGGCGGCCTCGTTCATGTCGACGGGCACGATGGCGTCGTTGAGTTCCGAGGCGAGATCGGTGCGCGCCCGCAGGTGGGCGATGACGTCGCCGACGCCCTCTCCGGCCAGGGCCTCGACCCGTTGGCGCACGGCCGACCAGTCCGATTCCCAGATCGCGAACGGCGACTGCTCGAACAGCTCGCGGTACTTGCGCTCGCTCTCCTCGATCAGGGCCTGGGTACGGCGCCGTTCCGTGATGTCCTCGGCATGGAGCACCACGCGGTCCCAGTTCTCGCGGTGCGCATCGGGCACGTGGAAGGTGTTGCGCACGTGCAGGAGGCGGCCGTCGAAGGTGACTTCGACGAGGTCGCGGGCAAACAGGAAACGCCCCTCGTCGAGCGCGGCGACGACCTCGATGAAGTTGTCGCGCTCGTCCTCGGTACCCGGCACGTCGAGGTCGCCGCTCAGCAGGGCCTCGCGATCGGGCACGGCATAGAGCTTGACGGCCGCGGCGTTGACGTTGGTGACGCGGATGCGGTTTTCGAGCGCATCGGCCTCGTCCGGCCGCGCCTTGAGATAGGCGCGCAGGTCGCCCACGCCATGGGCATGCAGCCGGTCGACCTCCTGCTTGACCGGCGACCAGTCGCCCTCCCAGATCGCCAGCGGCGATTGTTCGAACAGTTCGCGGTGGCGCTCCTCGCTGCTGCGGATGCGTGCCATCACCTCGCGCTCGGCCCGAATGTCCTGGACCATGATGACGACGCGGCGCCAGTCGTCACGATGGGCTTCCTGGATCGAGGCGCTGAGCTTGACCTCGAGGCTCGAACCATCGAAGGCCAGTGCTTCGGCTTCGCGTGCGGAGGTCGTCTTGCCCTCGGCGAAGTCGAGGAACATGGCGACGGCAACGGCACGTTCGTCGGGCGACAGCGGCACCCGATGGTTCTCGTACCACTGCTCGGTGCTTTCCACCTTGTAGAGGGCCTTGGCTGCCGCGTTGAGATCCACGAACCGCATCTCGTGGGTGAGTTCCTCGGCGATATCGGGATGCTGGTCGAGGTAGGCACGCAGGTCGGTCACGCCGTCGGCGCGCAGCAGATCGATCTGGCGCTTGACGGCCGACCAGTCGTTTTCCCAGATCGGCAGCGGCGAACTCTCGAACAGTTCGCGGAAGCGCTGCACGCTGTCGGCCAGTTCGCGCTCGGCGCGCACTTCCTCGGTGATGTCCTGCTCGACGATCAGGACGCGCGACCAGTCGTGCGCGTGGCCCTGCATGATCACGATCGTTCCGCGCATGTCCATCAGGCTGTCGTCGCGCCGCAGGATGTGCAGGGCATCGAAGCTGGTCTGGCTGCCGCCTTCCACCAGAAGCGTCCTGATCTGGCGTGCCAGCGTCGCCGGATCGATCATCGCCATCAGGGCGGCAGCGTCATCGGCCCTCAGTTCCTCGGCGGAGGCGGCGCGGTAGAGGTCGACCGTGGCGCGGTTGACGTAAAGCACCTCCATGGCCGCTTCCAGTTCGGCAACCGCGGAGGGATGGGCAGCAATCCAGCCTTCGAGGTCGTCACCGGCCTCGGCAAGGATCTCCGACAGCCTTGGGCGGACTCCGCTCCAGTCCTCGAGCCAGACCGCCATGGGCAGTTCCTCGAGCAGCGCCCGCAGCGCCGCCTCGCCCTCCGCAAGGCGCCGGTTGGCCTCGACCTCCTCGGTGATCTCGGTCTCGCCCATCAGGATCTGGTCCCAGTCCCGTTCGTGGCCTTCCGGGATCATCAGGGCCGTGCGCACGCTGACCGCGCTGCCGTCCAGGGCCTTCTGGTCGATGCTGTCGAAGACGGTGGCGCGGCCGCCGTCGAGCAGCGGCCCCAGGATCGACGCCACCATGGCGCCGCTCTCGCGCGTCAGCATGGTGTCGAAGTCGGGCGAGTTGAGATCGACGAGCGAGGCGACATTGTAGAGCCGCTTGGCGACCGGATTGCCGTGCAGGACGCGGGCTGCGACCGCGGCCTCGCGGCGTTCCTGCCGGTGCGTCTCCAGCCAGTCGGCCAGCCCGTCGCGTCCGGCCTCCTGCACGGCCCGGTCGAGCAGGGCACGGATCGGGCTCCAGTCCTCGAGCCAGACGGTGACCGGCATCTGGTCGATCAGGTGGCGCAGCAGCACATCGCGCCA
>JAGQRA010000381.1 GCA_020425885.1 Planctomycetota bacterium
CACGTGGCAACGGAACGCCAACAGGTGTCCGTTGGCGAGTTCGATCGACTCCCAGTCGTCGGAGTCGTGCACGCCGACTTGCAGCGCGCCGCGGTAGACACGCTCGCCGTCGCGCTAGCAGACCAGCCCGACCGGCGACGACGGCTCTTCGGAGCGACTGGTGAACGTCTCCGGCGACGCGGACACCAAGGCCCGGTCTCACATCATGGGATGGTTCAGCCGCCGAGCAGCATGCCGACGGGCAGGTTGATGACCCGCTCGGCGATGCGCTCGAGGCGCGGCGACAACGACACGACGATGCCGGTGCCGACCCGTTCGCCGTGGATCCGCCGCATCGCATCGATGCCGCGGGCATCGTCGAGCCCGACGTTGGCGGCGAACTTCACCTCGATCGGGATCAGCCGCTCGCCGACTGGCAGGACCAGGTCACACTCGGCGCCGCGCGGCGTGGACCAGTGATGGCCGTTCCACGGCAGCGCCGCGTGACCGAACAGCTTGCGGATCTCCATCAGCACGAACGCCTCGAACAGCCGGCCGAAGTGTGGCGCATTGCGCAACGTGTCGGGCTCGCGGATGGCCTGCAGGTGCAGACCGAGCCCGCTGTCGGCGAACAGCAGCTTGGGCCGCTTGGTGAGGCGGCTGGTCGTGTTCTGGTGATAGGCAGGAAGCGACACGACCTGGTAACTCGACTCGAGCAGTGACAGCCAGTGATCCACCGTCTTGTTGTCGATGCCGAGTGAGTTCGCGATCTCGCTCTTGTTCACCACGGTGCCCGAACGCCCGGCGCACAGGGTCACGAAGCGGTCGAAGCGGCCGAGGTCGGCGACCTGGCTCAGGTCGCGGATGTCGCGCTGCACGAACGTCCGGCGGTACGACTCGAACCATGCCGTGGCGGGCGCCTGGTCGAGGCAAACCGGCGGGTAGCCGCCGCGCAGCATCGCCCGCAGCACCCGATCCGGAGGGCACGGATAGTCGACACGCTGGAGTTCGAGTAGACGCTCCGGCTGCTCGAGCGCCGTCACCAACGGTCTCAGGTCACCGGTGTCGAGTTCGCGGTCGGCGAACGGCCACAGATCGAGCACCGCGACACGACCGGCGAGGGACTCGGTCACGCCACGCATCAGGTGGAAGTGCTGGCTGCCCGAGAGGAAGAACCGGAACGCCTTGCCGGTGCGGTCGATCTCGCGCTTGAGCCACGGAAAGACGTCGGGTGCGTGTTGCACTTCGTCTAGGAACAGCACGCCCGGGTGCTCCTGGAAGAACAACTCCGGATCGCGTCGGAACCGATCGACCTGCTGCGGGGTGTCGAAGGACAGCGCTGTCACCGACTGGTCCGCCACCACAGCGCCGACCGCGGTCAGCAGGGACGTCTTGCCCGTCTGCCGGGGCCCCGTTACCAGGATCGCGGGGAAGGCTCTGGCCAGTTCGCGCAGGTGGGGTTCGATGCTGCGGTGCTGGTAGGTCACTAGTGCATTTTCGGGTCAATGCTCCAAAAATACCTCCTGCATCTTAAGTGCTTGTGAATAAGTCGCTAGTACCACACTCGAGAGTGCACCCCAGCCTCCGCGCAGATGCTACCCGAGCAGGCCGGCGCTCGAAGCCCAGTCAGCAACGAGGTGTCAGTTGCCGGCTTGGGCGGGGCTCGGCGACGACTCCCGGAGCACCCAGCGTGCGCCCGCGGTGGTCGAACACCGCGGCGACGATCATCACGCGCGAGTGGGCCCCAAGGGACCGGTCACGAGGGGCGCTCCCGTCGGTGCGCGAGACACGCCCGCGCAACTTCGTCAGGCAGTTGGCGAGCCGGCGATCCCTACGACGAGACCCAGTCCTGCCAGATGTAGTCCAAGACTTCGTCGAACGAGTTCCCGAGCGGACAGGACAGGTCGGCGCCACAGGCGTCCATCAGGTAGTAGGCGGCTGCGTCAGGATCCAAGACGATGAAGCACGCGCCATCGACATGATCACTG
>JAGQRA010000382.1 GCA_020425885.1 Planctomycetota bacterium
AACGGCGGCAGATCGGCGCCGGTGGCGATGATCCGCCGCTCGCCTTGGCTTCCGATCACGCCGCGCGGCCAGTAGCCCTCGCCGTCACGCCCCCACGACCAGGTGTTGCGGAACCAGAGCTGCGGCAGCACGTGCAGCGTCGCCGCCTCCGGGCCGCGATTGTGGACGTCGAGCTCGACCAGGATGTCATCGGGGCCGGCCTTGGCGTAGGTCGCGGTGACGTCGAAGTAGCGGTCGTCGGCGAACACACCGGTGTCGACCAGCTCGTACTCGGGCCGCGTGCGGTCCAGGGCCGCGTTCTGCGCCACGAGCTGTGCGTAGGGAAACTCGCGTTGTGGGTACTTGTAGGTGGACACGAGCCACGACGCGGTCGGCAACGCATCGACGTAGTAGTACTCCTCCTTGCAATCCTCGCCGTGGTTGCCTTGCGGGCCAGTCAGGCCGAACAGCCGCTCCTTCAGGATCGGATCGCGACCGTTCCACAGCGCGAACGCGAAGCAGAGACGACACTGGCGGTCGGTGATGCCGAGCAGGCCGTCCTCGCCCCAGCGATAGGCCCGGCTGCGGGCATGATCGTGCGGCAGGTGATTCCAGCAATCGCCATCGTCGGAGTAGTCCTCGCGCACGGTGCCCCATTGCCGCTCGGACAGGTAGGCGCCCCAGCGATGCCAATTCTGCTCGCGCGCGGCGCTCTGGCGCAGACGTTCGTGTTCGGGCGTCATCGGGCGCGCGGGCATGGCGAGGGTGTATCCGCCGGCATCGATCGAAGCACGGCGATTGCGACCGCGTCCGACGTGATCGCGGTCAACGGCCGACCAGCTCCTTGAACTCGCGCGGCGTCGGCATCGCGAACCGCAGCGGCGCACCGGTCACCGGATGCGGCAGGGCCAGCTCGCCGGCATGCAGCATCAGTCGACTGCCACGACCGTCGATGCGGCCGTAGCGCCGGTCGCCGACGACGGGATGGCCGATGTGGGCGAGATGGGCGCGGATCTGATGCGTGCGGCCGGTGTGCAGGACGAGGCGAAGCAAGGCGAAGCGACCACCCGCGGCCACGGTCTCGTAGTCGGTGCGCGCCGACCTGCCGCCGGCGTCGACCCGGACCTTCGGTTCGCTGGCCGAGGCCGAGGCCACCGCCAGCAACGGTGCATCGATCGTGCCGCGCGCCGGCACGGGTTCCGCCGCGACGACCGCGAAGTAGACCTTGCGCACGAGATCATCTCGGAACGCCGCCGTGAGACCGCCGAGCCCGGCCGGCGACAGGCCGATCGCCAGCAGACCGCTGGTCTCGCGATCGAGCCGGTGCGCGGGCGACGGCGCGAACGTCGCCGTCCGCACGCCGCGGCCCGAGGCATCGAGCCAGGCGACGACGCTGCGCCGCTCATGGCCGCTGCCGGCATGCACGGCGAGGCCCGACGGCTTCTGCACGACCATCATGTCGTCGTCGGCATACTCGATCCGCAGCGCGAAGTCCGGCTCCGGTCCCCCAGCCTGGTCACGGCGCAGGCCGCCGGCGTCGACGGCGTCGAGATCGGCGGCCGGCAGCTGCAGCAGCACGACCATGCCGGCCTCGAGCCGCAGCTCCGGCTTGGCCTTGTGGCCGTCGACGCGAATGCGGCCGCTGCGCAGCTGCTTCATGATCGCGCCGAGCGGGACATGACGCAGCAGCTTGCGCAGGTAGCGATCGAGCCGCTGCCCGGCCTCGGCCGCTGTCAGCTCGATCGACCTCTCGCTCACTGGCCCCAGCGCAACCGCGCCAGCTCGCGCACCGCCTCGTCCGGATCGGCGAGCAGACGCTGCTGCGTCGCGGGCGCAATCACCGCCGCAGCCGGCAACGACCCCATCACGCGATGGCGCACCACCGCCGACGGGTCGGCCAACGCCGCGTCCCAGTCGATCAAGGCCGGCTCGTCATGATGCGTCATGGCCTCGTAGACGGCGATGCGACCGGCGGCCGAACCGTGCGCCAAGGCCTGCGCCAGCGCCGCCTTCAGCTCGGCGTCGAACGCCGACTGCGGCCGATGGTAGCCTGTGACCGGGGCGCCGGACGCGACCTTCTCCAGCCAGCGCAAGGTCCGGAGCCGGGCCTGCTCGGCCGCGTCCTCACGTCGCTGCGCTTCGACGGCGGCGGTCGGCAGGTCGAACAGACTGCGCCCCAGGAACGAGAGGCCGAAGACGACCGGACTGCCGACGGTCCGGAACGGCAACAGCATGCTCTCGGTGTAGTAGTCGGCGGTGATGTCGACCGAGCGCCAGATGTTGCAGGCATCGTCCCAGGCATCGTCGATGACCTGGACCGGATGCGCCACCAGCGTGTCGATCAGGATCGCGCCCAGCCCGATCGGGACGGTCAGCGGCAGGGCGGCGTAGAACGCGCCCTCCGACTCGGGCACCATCGAGCCCTCGAACGCGTTCCATACCGGCCGATTCTCACGACGGGTCCAGGCGCAGCCGGCGAGCAGCAGCGTGAGGCCGAGCGCGAACCAACGCCTCGGCCGCATGAGCGATGGCCTCATGCGTCCTCCTCGTCGCGCGGGTCGATCGCCCACAGCGAGCGCCACACCCAATCGGTGGCGAACACCACCGGGGTCGCGATCGCTGCGACCGGTGCGAACAATGCCTGACGCAGCGACGACTCGTCGCGCGGTGACCACAGCAGCTCGACCGTGTCACCCCAGGCGTCGTCGATCGAGAACACCGGATGCACGATCACGGCATCGGTGGCGAGCCCGACCAGGCCGACCGGAATCGACACCGGCAGCAGGGCGTAGCGCACACCCGAGGACTCGGGCGCGAGTTCGGCATCGAGCCAGTTGAGCGTCCGTCGGTTGTCGCGCTCGAACATGCTGCAGGCCGACAGCAGCAGGCCCACGAGCAGCGGGAAGGAACTCTTCATCACGTCTCCACGAGCATAGCCGAACGGCCCGCGAGGCCATCATCCGACCGGGCCGAAACCGCTCATCGCTGCCCGAGCACGATCTCAGCCGGCAGCTCGGTCCCCTTCGGCACGAACCGCATCGAGATCGAATTGACGCAGTGACGCGTGTTCTTCGCCGTCATGTGCTCGCCGAGGAAGACGTGACCGAGATGGCCGAGGCAGTTGCTGCAGACGATCTCGGTCCGCCGGCCGTCGGCATCCGGGACCCGCAGGACGCGGCCCTCGATCTCGTCGTCGAAGGCGGGCCAGCCGCAGCCGCTGTGGAACTTGTCCTTCGATTCGTAGAGCGGCGCATTGCACTGCCGACAGATGTAGGTGCCTTCGGCCTCGAGGTCGGTGTACTCACCGCGCCCCGGGTATTCGGTCCCCTTCTGCAGGATGACATGGGCCTCGTCGGCATCGAGTTCGTTGTAGCACGGCTTGGCGTTGTCGGTCATCGGCGTGGTTGGGTCTGGTGCGTGGGTTGGATCGGCGATCGACGGGGCTTCGGCCTCGACACCGGCGGCAGCCGCTGCTGCAGTCGGCGCCGTCGCCTTCACCGGCTGGTCGGAGTCGGGCAAGGTCTCGACCCCACAGCACGACAGGACCGGCACGAACAGAAGTGAGGGGATCGTGAATTTTCGCATGATGTCGGACACCGGCTTGT